>MEOR01000023.1:0-742 GCA_001769295.1 Bacteroidetes bacterium GWF2_49_14
CGATATTTTTTTGCTGAAACTGCTTTATTGTAAAATAATTGCATATCCATTCAACATAATGGATGGTGCTCACATGATTGTTGATGTCGATGTGACTATATTTTGCCTTAAAGCTGTCGTATGCCTCTCCATCGATGGCTCCCAACCGTATGGGTTTTTCCATTGGAAGAGTGATGCCGGTAGCATGAGCGTGAATGCCGTCGAGCGCTAATAAATCTTTGGCGCGGCGGGTATTTAAATCAATCATCGCCCAAATGGAACAGGCTTTTCCTATGGGTTCGTTTTTCTCATTGCTGATCTGAAAATTACGGATGGTCGATGCCCTGCGAACATCTTCGACCCATGTCGCCACATGGATGGTTTCATATTGCAGGGGAAAGTAATCCATCTCTACGGCCAGACTTAGCAGTACCCATGAATGGTCCATACTGTTGAGGTCCCGTAATCCGAACCCATTATCGTCGGCGTTTTTTCCTGCTGCTGCCAGCAGAATGTTGGTCAACGATGCGGGAGTGACCCGGCACTGAAAATCAACATCTTTCGGCTGAA
The DNA here is from genome assembly GCA_001769295.1 of Bacteroidetes bacterium GWF2_49_14. GTDB lineage: Bacteria > Bacteroidota > Bacteroidia > Bacteroidales > UBA12481 > UBA12481. The sequence goes on from MEOR01000023.1 coordinate 550, forward strand.
TCTGAAATGAATAACTTTTGCCCGACACCTGCCTTATTTATTTGTATTCTCAAATTTCTTCATACTTTCCAGCATATCGCTCAGCCTTTCTACCTTCGATTTGGTAATGGCCACACGACCGGAACGGATAAACTGCAACACACCTACTGTTTCGCTCAGTTCTTTGAATAAATCCTGTGTTTCGGCATAATGA
>MEOR01000023.1:796-5472 GCA_001769295.1 Bacteroidetes bacterium GWF2_49_14
TGCTTGCGTATCAGCGGTTCGATACCTCCCAGTGCTATCAGCTTGTCGGTGGCTATCTTGTACAATGCGATTTCCTGATGCACCAGATCATCGTCGGTGTTATAGTATGATTTCAGGATGTCCACCCTTTTATCAATTTGTTTCACGACTTTCTCCACCACATCTTTGGTGGTGTTGACGGTGATGGTGAATTTATGAATCCCTTTCAATGCGGAAGGCGATACCGATAGTGTTTCGATATTGAGCGCCCTGCGTGTGAAAATAATGGTAATCTGGTTGAGCAGACCGACCGTATTTTCCGAAAAGATGGTGATTGTATATAATGTATTTTCCATTTTTATAACTTTTTTGATTGAAGACTACTATTTTTTTTCTCCCAAAAGTATTTCTGCTACCGATGCCCCTGCAGGGATCATGGGATAAACCATCCCTTTCTTCTCAACATTTACAACGAGCAAATAGGGTTTATCATCTTTCAACATATCGGCAATAGCGGCATCGAGCTCTTCACGCTGATGTACTTCCGTTCCATCGATGCGATAGGCTTTGGCGATGGCGATGAAATCAGGGTTCTGCATTTCGGTGAAAGAATAGCGTTCTTCGAAGAACATTTCCTGCCACTGGCGAACCATGCCCAGAAAGTGATTATTCAGGATGATCATCTTAACGCCAATCTGTTCCTGCATGATGGTACCCAGTTCCTGGATGGTCATCTGGAAACCTCCGTCGCCGCTAAACATGCACACGGTACGTTCGGGTGCGCCCATTTTTGCACCCATGGCGGCAGGAATGCCGAAGCCCATGGTACCTAATCCTCCTGAAGTTACCAGACTGCGGGTCTGCGTATATTTCGAGTAACGGGCAGCCATCATCTGGTTCTGACCAACATCCGTAACTATAACGGCTTTGTGTCCGGTAGCTTCCGATACCCTGCGGATGACTTCACCCATGGTCATTTCACCTGATGCGGGATATAATTCTTTCTGAATAACGATTTCATTTTCTTTGTCGTCGTATTCCTTAAAGGAGTTACCCCATTCGGTGTGTTTAGCGGAATTGATTTTTGCTGTCAGAGCAACCAAAGCTTCTTTAGCATCCCCCAGTACTGGAGCATCGGCCTTAACGTTTTTGTTTATTTCGGCCAAATCTATATCGATGTGAATAATTTTAGCCTGTTTGGCATAGGAGTTAAGGTTGCCGGTAACGCGGTCGTCGAAACGCATTCCGATGGCAATCAATACATCACATTCATTCGTTTTCATGTTGGGCGACACATTGCCGTGCATACCCAGAAATCCTTTATTCAGCGGGAAATCCGTCGACATAGCCGAAGCACCCAGCAAAGTCCAGGCTGCAGGAATGTCTGCTTTTTCGAGGAAAGTCTTCAGTTCGGCTTCAGCGCCCGACAAAACAACACCTTGTCCCACCAGGGCATAAGGTTTTTTTGCATTGTTGATAAGTTGAGCTGCCTCCTCAATCTGTTGCGGATCAATCTCAGGGATAGGGCGGTAACTGCGGATATACGTGCAGGGCTCGTAGCTGAATTCAAATTCCTGAAACTGTGCGTTTTTGGTGATGTCAAGCACCACTGGTCCGGGGCGTCCGCTACGCGCGATGTAAAAAGCACGTGCCACTGCCCAGCCAATGTCTTCCGCTTTCCTTATCTGGTAGGCCCATTTGGTGATAGGTTGGGTGATACCCACAACGTCAATCTCCTGAAAAGCATCTGTTCCCAGCAAAGCAGCGCCCACCTGTCCTGTTATTACCACCAGCGGGGTACTGTCGAGCATGGCATCACTGATACCGGTTACCGCATTGGTTGCAGCAGGACCCGAAGTTACCAGACAAACGCCTACTTTTCCAGAAACCCTTGCATAGCCCTGTGCGGCATGCGTGGCTCCCTGTTCGTGACGTGTTAATATATGATTGATTTTATCATTGTAATCGTAAAGTGCATCGAAGGCCGGCATGATGGCACCACCCGGATAACCGAAAATGGTGTCAACCCCTTCATGCAGCATTGATTCAATCAACGCCTTCGCACCTGAAATCTTTTTCTGTTCCATTTTATTTTGATGTTATTTTTTGCTATTCGCTATTAGTTATTCGCTATTCGTTAATCACTCATCACTATGAGACGTGGCATGCCACGTCTCTACTTACCACTATATAATTCTTACGGCCCCCTTATCAGCCGAGCTTACCATCGAAGCATAGGCTTTGAGGGCCTTGCTGACGACTCGGTTACGGTCTTTCGGGGTGAAGGCATCTTTTCCGCGGGCCAGTTCCTTTTCACGACGGGCGGTCAGCTCTTCATCGCTCAATTTTACATTGATAGAGCGGTTCGGGATATCTATTTCGATGATGTCGCCATCTTGTATTAATGCTATATTTCCTCCTGAAGCAGCTTCCGGAGAGATATGTCCGATGGATAAACCTGATGTTCCGCCCGAGAAACGACCATCAGTAATCAAAGCACATTCTTTACCCAGATGTTTTGATTTGATATAGGAAGTAGGGTAGAGCATTTCCTGCATACCCGGACCGCCTTTCGGACCTTCATGTGTGATCACCACCACATCGCCGGCAACTACCGCGCCGCTCAGGATGCCATAACAGGCAGTATCCTGTGAGGTAAATACTTTGGCCGGACCGGTAAATTTCCAGATGCTCTCATCCACTCCGGCGGTTTTTATAACACATCCGTCCACTGCAATGTTCCCTTTCAGGATACCGAGACCGCCATCGACGGTATAAGCATGCTGCATATCACGGATACAACCTTTGGCGCGGTCGGCGTCAAGTTCTTTGTATTGAGTGTTTTGCGATCCCATCACCAGGTTGAAACGGTGTGCGGGCGCACTTTTATAAATTCTTACAGCTTCTGCCGAAGGGTTGGGTTCAGTAATGTCGTATTTGGCTATGGCTTCCCTGAGGGTAAGTCCGTCGACACGGTGAACATTGGTATTCAATAAGCCACCTTTGCTCAATTCGGCAAGAATATTCAGAATACCACCGGCACGGTTTACATCCTGAACATGGTATTTTTCGGAGTTGGGTGCAACCTTACACAAGCAGGGCGTTTTGCGCGAAAGTAATTCAATATCTTCCATGGTGAAATCAACTTCACCTTCCTGAGCGATAGCCAGTATGTGCAGGATGGTGTTGGTAGAACCTCCCATGGCAATATCGAGTACCATGGCGTTCATGAAAGCATCTTTGGTCGCGATTGTTCTCGGCAAAACAGTGTCGTCGCCGTCGCGGTAGTATTTGTAGGCATTTTCAACAATCAGTTTTGCAGCGTCGATAAACAGTTGCTCGCGGTTGGCATGCGTGGCAACAATGGTACCGTTGCCGGGGAGTGCAAAGCCGATGGCTTCGTTCAGACAGTTCATGGAGTTGGCTGTGAACATACCCGAGCAGGAGCCGCAGGTCGGACAAGCGGCGCTTTCAACTTTGGCTACCTGAGCATCCGAAATGTTTTCGTCGGCAGCCTGTACCATAGCATCAACCAGATCGAGTTGTTTGCCGTCGAGTTCGCCGGCCTCCATCGGTCCGCCCGATACAAATACAGTGGGGATATTCAGTCGCATGGTGGCCATGAGCATGCCCGGAGTAATTTTATCGCAGTTGGAGATGCAGATCATGGCATCAGCTTTATGGGCATTTACCATGTATTCAACGCTGTCGGCAATCAGATCGCGCGATGGGAGGGAATATAACATTCCGTCGTGACCCATGGCAATGCCATCGTCGATAGCGATGGTGTTGAATTCGGCCGCAAAACATCCCAGTTTTTCGATTTCAGCTTTTACTTTCTGACCTATATCGTGCAGATGGGCATGTCCCGGCACAAACTGTGTGAATGAATTGACTACGGCAATAATAGGTTTGCCAAACTGATCATCTGTTACACCATTGGCTCTCCAAAGAGCTCTTGCACCTGCCATTTTACGGCCACCTGTGCTTGTCTGACTACGCAATACGTTTTTCATCTTATTGTTATTTTCAGAATTTTACCTGTTGTTTAATGCTTAAAAAGAAAAAACCTTTCTCATTTGGGTGAGAAAGGCTTTTATCTGTGCTTTTATATTCAAAAATTATCACATAACCATCCTCACCCTTGATTTTTGACCAAAAGTACCACGACGATTAGAGCGACAATATTTAAAATCTGAGTTGACATCTTATATTATTTTCGACTGCAAAGATAAACACATATTTTAATTCTCCAAATAATTTTTCGGAAAAAGTTATGTTTTTGTACAAAATTGTAAGTTTTATGAGTGTTAAAATGAGAGAAGGGAAGTTTTTATTTTAGTTGAGAGTTGAAAGTTGAGAGTTGAAAGTGAGTATAAACATAACTTTCAACTCTCAACTTTCAACTCTCAACTAAAATAAAAATAATAAAGTAACTTTATCGTCGAAAAAAATATTATTTTTGCCGACCATATTATTAATGATGACTGAAAGAAACTTTAAATATCTCCCGAAAATTGATTCGCCCGACGATCTGAAACAGCTTCCAAAAGAAGAATTACCACAGGTTTGCGATGAATTACGTCAATTTATTATTGATGAAGTAGCGAAGAACCCCGGACATCTGGGATCAAATCTGGGCTCTGTTGAGTTAACAGTAGCACTTCATTATGTATTCAATACTCCTTACGATCGTA
>MEOR01000023.1:5479-6468 GCA_001769295.1 Bacteroidetes bacterium GWF2_49_14
GGATGTAGGGCATCAGGCATATGGTCACAAGATCCTTACAGGACGGAGGGATAAATTCCATACTAACCGTCAGTTCAGGGGACTTTGCGGTTTTCCGACGCCTTTTGAGAGTGAATACGATACTTTTGGTGTGGGTCACGCTTCAACATCTATCTCGGCAGCGCTGGGTATGTCGATTGCAAGTTTACTCAAAAAAGAGGATAACCGCTATGTTGTGGCAGTGATCGGGGATGGAGCCATGACAGGAGGACTCGCCTTCGAAGGGTTGAATAATACTTCGATGGATAAGAATGACCTGTTGATCATCCTGAATGATAACCAAATGGCTATTGATCCTGTGCATGGAGGCATTACGCAGTATCTGGTGGACATGACTACATCGCCTGCTTATAATAAATTCCGTTTCTTTGTCTACAGGGCTTTCCGTAAATTAGGCCTGATCAGCGAAGGGGGCAAAAAACGTATACTGACGATAGGAAATAGCCTGAAAGCTACACTTACCCGTCAAAGTCATAACATTTTCGAAGGATTGAATATCCGTTATTTTGGTCCTGTTGATGGTCATGATGTGGAAAATCTGGTGAAAGTGTTAACAGATATACGGGATTTTAAAGGACCTAAAGTACTTCATTGTATCACAAAGAAAGGTAAAGGTTATGTCCCTGCTGAAAATGATGCGGTTAAGTGGCATGCTCCCGGTGAATTTGACGTGACCACCGGCGAAAGAAAGAAAAAAAATCAGGAAGTGGCATCAGCCCCTTTGTTTCAGGATGTGTTTGGTGAAACTTTGCTGGAACTGGCACAGAAAAATGAAAAGATCGTGGGTATTACTCCTGCCATGCCTTCGGGATGTTCGATGACCATCATGCAAAAAGTGATGCCTGAAAGGGTATACGATGTGGGAATTGCCGAAGGGCATTCGGTGACTTTCTCGGCCGGACTGGCAAAAGAAGGAATCATTCCTTTCTGTAATGTGTATTCCTCATTTA
>MEOR01000023.1:6512-9881 GCA_001769295.1 Bacteroidetes bacterium GWF2_49_14
AAGTTGCCTGTCATCATGTGTCTCGACCGCGCCGGACTGGTGGGTTCCGATGGTGCTACACATCATGGTGCTTTCGATATGGCTTATATGCGTTGCATTCCGAATCTGACAATTGCAGCTCCCAGAGATGAACACGAATTGCGTAACCTGATGTATACTGCTCAGTTAGAAAGTAAAGGACCTTTTGTGATTCGTTATCCGAGAGGAAAAGGATTTCAGGTGGATTGGAAAAATGAAATGCAGGAACTTGAAATTGGAAAAGGTGTTTGCCTGAAAGAAGGAAAAGATTTGGCTGTGTTAACTATCGGCACTATGGCAAATCCTGTGGAAAAAGCTATCCGAAAGGTGGAGGAACTAAGCAATTTATCAATTGCGCACTATGATATGCGTTTTCTGAAACCTCTCGACGAAAATATCCTGCATGAGGTGGGGAAAAAGTTCTCCAACATTGTTACTGTAGAGGATGGAGTCATCAAAGGTGGATTTGGTTCTGCGGTACTCGAATTTATGGCGGATAATAATTATACTGTACATGTTAAAAGGCTGGGCATTCCTGATACTTTTATAGAACACGGAACTCCGGAGGAACTATATCATATGTTGAAACTTGATGCGGAAGGAATTTCAGAAGAATTGAATGTAATGGCTTCAAATAAACTTTAAAGAAATGAGAATTATTATTGTTGGTGCGGGAGAAGTGGGTACTCACCTGGCAAAATTGCTTGCAAAAGAACACATTAACATTACCCTGATGGATGAAGATCCTTCAAGATTAAAAGATTTGGATGCGAATTATGACCTGATGACCAAAGAAGGGATGCCTACTTCTGTGAATGATCTGAGGGAAACCGGAGTTAAAGATTGCGACTTGTTTATAGCTGTTACGCCTTACGAAAGCGTAAACATGACTGCCTGTATGATTGCTAATAATCTGGGAGCTAAAAAAACCCTGGCTCGTATCGACAATTACGAATACTTATTGCCTGCCAACAAAGAATTTTTTAAAAAATTAGGTGTTGATTACCTGATTTATCCGGAATTACTCGCCTCGAAAGAAATCGTGACTTCTCTTGCATCCACATGGTTAAGGCAAAATATGAGTTTCTGCAATGGAGAGTTGATTTTGCTGGGGATAAAGGTAAGAGATAATGCTCAGATAGTAAATAAGAAATTTGTAAGTGGCTTCTTTGATCATCGTAAATACAGGATTGTAGCCATCAAAAGAAATAATAATACAATTATTCCCGGAGGAGCTGATGAAATAAAAGCCGACGACATTGTTTATTTTATTACACGCCCTGAAGATATTGAATTTGTAAAGGATCAGGCCGGAAAAATTGATCATAGGGTTAATAATGTGATGATCATGGGTGGGAGTCGTATAGCACAAAAAACGGTGCAGAATCTTCCTGATAATATACGTGTAAAAATTCTGGAAAAAGATAAAGAAAGATGTTACACATTGGCTGAGAAATGTCAGAAAGCAATGATTATCAATGTAGATGCAAGAGATTTGGAAGTCCTTAAAAATGAGAGTGTTCAGGATATGGATGCTTTTGTGGCCGTTACTTCTAATTCCGAAGCCAATATCCTTGCCTGCTTAGCGGCCAAACGCCTTGGCGTAAAGAAAACAGTTGCCGAAGTAGAGAATATTGACTACATCATGCTGGCTGAAAGTATGGATATCGGAACGGTAATCAACAAAAAAATGATAGCAGCCAGCTATATTTATCAGTTGACGCTTGATGCCGATGTGTTGGAAGTGAGGGCGCTTACCTCCGCCGATGCTGAAGTTGTGGAATTCGTGGCAAAAGAAGGAGCCAAAATAACCAAATCAAAAATCAAGGATTTGAGATTACCTGTTAATGTTAATATAGGTGGTTACGTGCGTGGGGGGCAGGGATTTATAGTGGCTGGTGATACTATTATCGAACCTGGTGATCATGTGATATGTTTTTGTGTTGCCTCAGCTATCAGAAAGATTGAAAGTTATTTTTAAGTCATGTTCAGGGGCTTTAATCATAAACTGATTTTAAAAATCATAGGTGGACTTTTGTTGTTTGAAGGCGTATTTCTTCTTTCAGCAATTGTTGTTGCCCTTTTTTATAAAGAAGATGTGATTTCACATTTTCTGATTACCTCCGGAATAGCCGTTACGCTGGGTCTTCTCTTTTTTATTTCAGGAAGAAATGCATCTCCTGTTATAGGAAAAAGGGAAGGATCAGTGATTGTGACTTCTATCTGGATTTGGTTTTCTCTGATAGGCTTATTACCTTATTGGTTAAGCGGAAGCATTCCCGACTTTACTGATGCGTTTTTTGAAACGATGTCGGGATTTACTACTACGGGAGCTTCTATTCTAAATAATATTGAGTCCTTACCAAATAGTATTCTTTATTGGAGAAGTCTGACGCAATGGATTGGCGGATTGGGAATCAGTGTTATATCCCTGGCTTTGTTGCCCATATTCGGTTTTTCTTCTGTACAATTATTCTCAGCAGAAGCTACCGGTCCCACAAAAGATAAGATTCATCCGAGAATGAGTGATACTGCCAAACGATTGCTGGCAATATATGTGATACTGACCATTGCACAGGTTTTGTTGTTAGTAATCGCCGGTATGGGGTGGTTTGATGCTGTTAATCATGCTTATACAACCATGGCAACCGGAGGGTTTTCTACTAAGCAGGCAAGTGTGGGATACTGGGCGTCACCGGCTATTCAGTACATCATTATTTTTTTCATGTTCTTTGCGGGTGTGAATTTTACTTTGATTTATTTTCTGGTTAAAGGACGGATCAGTAAAATTAAGGAAAATGAAGAATTCAAATTTTTTCTGGTATTTACACTGATATGTACAGCTTTGGTTGGGGTCTCGATCTATGATATATCTCTACCTGCATCTTTTTCTCATATAGAAAAGGTGTTCCGCGACAGTCTTTTTACGGTTGTTTCTATGATTTCTACAACCGGTTATGTAACTGTCGATTTTATGCAATTCAAACCTGTTGTGTGGCTGCTTATACTCATAGTCATGCTTACCGGTGCCTCAGCAGGCTCTACCGCAGGGGGTATGAAAATAATCCGGGTATTACTGGTGATGAAATACGCTTATTATGAGTTTAAAAGAATTATTCATCCGAATGCTTTTTTTCCTGTCAGATATAATCAGCATATAGTGAGGGATGATGTAATTACAAGAGTGCTGGCATTTATTATGCTTTATTTTGTAATTATTGTTGTGGGAGCCATTATTCTTTCATTTTCAGGGATGGGATTTCTGGAATCAATTAGCGGCATGATCACTTGTATCAGTGATGTTGGACCGGGTTTGGGTTCAATAGGACCGGCATTCAGCTTCTCTGAGAT
>MEOR01000024.1 GCA_001769295.1 Bacteroidetes bacterium GWF2_49_14
GTAATCCAGTTAGTCCGGTTGATCCAGTTGGGACCGTCGGTGGCATTGTAAAAAGCGGTCAGGGCCTCCAGGTCTTGCACGAACACCGTGGTGGTAAAGGAAATTTCATTCCCATAGGTTGTTCCTCCGGTATTCACGGAATAGGCTCTGGCGAAGTAAGGGGTGCCGGGGGTCAGGCCGGTAAGGTTGGCTGAAAAGGTGCCGTCTCCCGTGCCGCTGTCCAGGTGCGAACCGGTGATCAGCGGTCCGGTGGAGGTGCCCCAGCAGATTCCCCGCTGAGTCACCGAAGTGGGGCTGTTGGTCACGGTTCCCCCGACGGTGGCGGTGGTGCTGGTAATGGCGGTTGCCGCCTGGGTGGTAACCGAATAGGCATCGACGGAAACCGTGAAGTTCGCGTGGGTGAGGGTGAGTGCGGTCAAATGGGTGTTGCCGATCTCACAGTGGTAGGTCCCGGCGTGTGCCGAAGTAGCCCCGGTAATCGCATAGGTTGTCAGGGTGGCTCCGGGGATCAGGACACTGTTCTTGTACCAACGGTAGGTATTATAGGTGCCGCCCACCGAGACGGTAAGATTCTGGTTGGCCCCGGTTGACAGGGTATAGGTTTGTGGGGTTCCCACTCCGGCTTGCGGTGAATAGGTGAACGTGACGGAAGGAACTCCCTGGTTGACTTCCAGGTCGTCAAACTGCAACCGGTTGTTTTCTGTCCTTAACTCCTTCAGGGCGGTGAGGGTGGAGAGATTCGGCAACCCGTCAAAGAGGTTGTGGGAGAGGTTCAGATACTGGAGCTTGATCAGGTTCTGCATCCCGGCCGGAACCGCCCCGTCGAACTGGTTGGTCTGGACATAGAGCTCAGTCAGGTTAACCAGGCTACCGATCCCTGTAGGAAGCGGACCGGTAAAGGCATTCTCATTGAGCCCGAGAAAAATCAGTTTGGTAAGGTTTCCAATACTGGCCGGCAGGCTTCCCGACAGGCTGTTCTGCTTGAGATGGAGAGTGGTAAGATCGACAAGCGAGCCTATTTCCGTGGGCAGGCTCCCGGTCAGGTTGTTGGCCGTGAGCTTGACTTTTGTGACTTTTCCTGACGTTACGGTTACCCCGTACCAGGTCCCGACAGTGGCTGCGGTTCCACCCCAGTTGGTATGATTGGTCCAGGCCGGTCCTCCGGTGGCATTGTACAGGGCCATCAGGGCATCCCGGTCGGCCTGGGAAACAGCCTGCCCAATTCCCGTTCCTGGCAAGGCTGCGCCCAATAAAAGAAACAGGGTCAGCAGGCGAACTGTTTTTATTCGTAGTATTTTTGACGATTCCATGTTCGACACGTGTTTGTGTTAAAATATATTACAACTAGGACAGATATCTATAGGGACAATTTGATTGCTATAATTGTTTAGTTTTTTTGAGTCAAAAACTGAAAAATTATATTTCAGAGGCTTTTTGTATCATTGAGCCTATTAGAACCGTATCCATTGAACTATCTATAGGCCGGGCCATTTGACCGCCTTCCGCCGAACCAGTTGATCAGCGACCGCCGGATTCATCTGACCACCTGGGTCATGGAAGTTTACCGGCTTACAACTACAAATGGATCCTGGTTTAATCAGCCCGGCAAGGACTGGCCAACATGCCCGTTTTTTTCAGCTTTTCTCATAACTCGGCTAACTTTCTTATCTTATACGAAATATTAGTGGCAATGGCCGCTGGAAACGAATTTTTGGAATCATGATGAACAACCTGAATTATGGTGTTATCGGTAATTGCAGGAGCGCTGCCCTTATTTCACAGAAGGGTAGCATTGATTGGTGCTGCCTGCCCGAGTTCGATTCTCCTTCTGTTTTTGCAAAAATCCTTGATCAGGAAAAAGGAGGATACTTTAGCTTTATCGTTGATGACAGTTATGTTATTACCCAAAAGTATTACAACTGGACCAATGTCTTGTGCACAGAATTTAAATCGGAGCAGGGGTCTTTTGAGGTTATTGATTTTATGCCCCGATATCGTACCAGCGATAGAGATTATTTCGCGCCTGCAGAAATCTTTCGCTTTATCCGGTTGAAGTCAGGGAGCCCATCACTGAAAGTCCATTACTTCCCTAAGCTTAATTATGCGAGAGACGAAGTTCAACATGTCATCGGTGACCAATACATCAGGTCCTTCTCAAAGGTTGATCCTACGAATTGTTTGTTTCTGTATTCCAGCCTTGAGTTTAACGATATCCTGGAGTCCAGGGAAATCGAGCTGAAAGAATCGCAGTTCTTTTTATTGTCACACAACCAAAAGTTAATAAATATTGATATTAACAGAGTGTATCTGGAATATCAGCGAACCAAGGTTTATTGGCTGAACTGGACCAATCGTTCCAAAAAGTATCGGGAATACAACGATCAAATAATCAGGAGCTTATTGGTGTTAAAAATTATGTCTTACCAATCATCGGGTGCAGTTTTAGCTGCCTTAACCACCAGTATCCCGGAATCGATAGGCGAAGTGCGTAACTGGGATTATCGTTTTTGTTGGTTAAGGGATGCATCCATGTCCATCGACACTTTGCTAAAAACAGGTCATTATATTGCGGCTCAACGGTTTTTAGGGTTTATCAAGGGCATTCTTAAATCCAAGCAGGATTCATTTCAAATCGTTTATGGCATCCGTGGAGAACGTGAACTAACCGAACTGGATCTGCCTCACTTATCAGGGTATGAGAGCTCAAAACCGGTAAGGATCGGGAACGCAGCCTATAATCAAAGGCAGAATGATGTCTTTGGATACCTGATGAATGTTATTCACCCATATTTTGAGTTTTTCCCGGGCACGCTTGACGAAATTGAAGACATGTGGGAAGTTGTCCGAAATATTGCCCGAACGGTTTCCATGAATTGGCAACAACCTGACCGGGGGATATGGGAAATGCGATATGAAGAAAAACATTATGTTCTATCCAAGGTAATGAGTTGGGTAGCTATGGACAGGGCATCGAAAATTGCCAGCCTGCTGAATAAAAGAGAGTATAATGAGCGATGGAGATCTACTGCAATTGCAATCCGGGAAGATGTATTGGTAAATGGCTGGAATGAGGATTTGCAAGCATTCACCCAAACATATGGCAGCCCCCATCTCGATGCTTCGTTACTTCTCATGGCCGAATATGGTTTTATGGATGCCGATGATCTCAAGTATGAAAAGACTGTTGCTGCCGTAAAAGAGGCACTCTATCATGAGGGGTTACTGTACCGGTATGTTAACAACGATGATTTTGGCAAGCCAACCTCTTCGTTTACCATTTGTACCTTTTGGTTAATTCAGGCATTGTACAGGATAGGGAGGAAAGAAGAAGCCAAAGATATTTTTGAGAACCTCCTGGCCTGCGGTAACCATGTCGGACTCTTCAGCGAAGACATCGATTTTGCAACAAAAAGACTCTTGGGTAATTTTCCGCAAGCATACTCGCATCTGGCTTTAATCAATACGGCACTCGTGTTTTCCGATGAGATTCGAACGTCAAAATTTATCAGACCTTAACTCGTAAGATTAAAATTGATGATTACTGAAACACATTTTAAACGATTGGTTATTGCAGCTTACCGGTTGCCTTTTCAATTCATTCAAACGAAAAAGGGGGTAAAAGCTGTTCAAAATTCTGGTGGTCTTGTTTCAGCTATTCTGTCTTTGTCCGAAACTTTTAAAAAAAATGGCAGCGGAGTCAAACAGAAAATTGTCTGGGCAGGGATTGCGGATAATTCTTCCGACAATCCTTCTTTCGTTGATGTTGAAAATGAGCATTTTACTATTAAACCGGTCAAATTGCCTCAGGAACTAAACGATTTATATTATGGTGGTTTTTGCAACGACCTCATTTGGCCATTGTTTCACTATTTTTCCTCATACAGCGTTTTTAACAACGATTACTTTAAAGCCTATGAAGAAGCGAATTCCAGGTTTTGTGATGAAATTGTGGCGCTAATCCAGCCTGGTGATTTTATTTGGGTTCATGACTACCAATTGCTCCTCTTGCCTGAGATGCTACGGAAGAGAGTGCCCGATGCCACAATCGGTCTTTTTCTGCATATTCCTTTCCCATCTTTTGAGATATTCAGGTTATTACCGCGTCACTGGCGTGAATCCATCATTAACGGAATGCTTGGGGCCGACCTGATAGGATTTCATACACATGACTATACACAACATTTTATTAAAAGCGTAAAACGAACCACCGGTATTGAGTGTCATCAAAATTTAATTTATACCGCGAACAAGGTCGTGAAAGCAGATGCATTTCCCATAGGGATTGATTATGATAAATTTCATTCTGCTTGTTTGAATATTAAGGTCCTGGCGGCCAAGCAACGAATTCTGAAAAATCTGCTCGGGCAGAAGCTGATTTTTTCCGTCGACAGGCTAGATTATTCAAAAGGCTTGCTGCTAAGACTCCAGGGTTATGAAACTTTCCTGGAAAATTTCCCTGAGTGGCATTCTAGAGTAGTTTTCAATATGGTAGTGGTTCCCTCACGCGATACCATTGATAAATACAAAGAAATGAAAAAGGAGATCGAATCAACGGTCGGCCGTATCAATGGGAAATACAGTACATTGGCGTGGCGTCCTATCATTTATCAATACAAGTCATTATCCTTTGATGAACTTGTGGCACTGTACGATGTAAGTGACGTAGGTCTTATTACCCCTTTACGGGACGGGATGAACCTGGTTGCGAAGGAATTTGTAGCCTGTCAGGTTGAAAATAAAGGCGTTCTGATCGTGAGTGAGATGGCAGGTGCCGCCGCAGAATTAAATGAAGCCTTGATAATCAATCCGGTTGATCATTTTGTAATGGCTGAAGCCATTCGTACTGCACTTGAAATGGAGCCAGCTGAAAAATTGGTGCGTCTTGAAAGAATGCAACGAAGGCTTTCGAATTACAATGTTTTCACCTGGGCTGATGACTTTTTCGAGGAGACCAGCGGCATTAAAAGGCAGCAACTTTCGATGAATGTGAAATTCATTAATGATGCCATTTTATTAAAAATCACTGAAGATTACCGTAATGCCAGCCGCCGGATTTTATTCCTCGACTATGACGGAACGCTGGTCGCGTTTAACAAATATCCCGAATTGGCGGTAATTGATAAAAAACCCTTGGAAATTGTTAAACGACTTACCCGTGATCCCAGGAACAGGATTGTTATCATCAGCGGAAGAAACAAGGAGTTTCTGGAACGGCAATTCAACCAGATTGATGTCACGTTGGTTGCCGAACATGGGTATTTTATTAAAAGGGGGAATGAGTTGTGGGAAGCTGCTTTTGATCAGGAGGCTAACTGGAAAGAATCGGTTATGCCTATTCTACTGGAATACGTTAGACGTTGTAATGGTACATTCATCGAAGAGAAAACCGGCAGCATTGCCTGGCATTACCGAAATGCCGATTCTGATTTTGCCCAGTTACGCCTCCATGAATTGAAGGATGACCTTGCCGAGATCATTCGCCATAAAACAGATTTTGAAATTCTGGAGGGAAATAAGGTTTTAGAAGTAAAATGCGGCAAATATGATAAGGGACAAGCTGCAAATGCACTGATGCTAAATGATAGTTTTGACTTTATTCTGGCCGCCGGCGATGATAAGACGGACGAATTCCTTTTCAAAGCACTACCGGATGTTGCCAATACAATAAGGGTTGGATTAAGTCCGTCTGTAGCTAAATATAATGTATCGGAGTTTTCTGTTTTGTTGAAACTTTTAGAAGCCCTGGTGGCCTAAAATGGCTTTCAACCCAACCCTTTAACTCTTTTTATTGTATATTTGGTTAACACGGCCCTTGCCGTTTTGTATCCGCCAACAGGCAACCGGCCGAACCATTTAACATCAGACTCCATGAAAAATGCAATCCTTGGGACCGACCTGTCCGCCGCTTCGGACAAGATCATCGACAATGCCATTGAATTTAAGCTGCTGGGAGTCAGAAAGATCGTTCTGGTGCACATATTGAACCTTAGAAGCACGGATGATTTTTCTGAATACGACCTCGGATCCGCCCAGGAGAAGATTGACAGCCAAAAGAAACGGCTCCTTGGCATGGGTTTCGAGGCAGATACGAAAATTGTGATGGGAGTTCCGGCTATGGAACTTATGCGGCAGGCGAAAATCCAGGAGGCAGGTGTGGTGATTATCGGATACAGGGGAAGCTCCTGGTCGAAATCAACACTGGGGGCCACCGCCTCGGAAGTCCTGCATAACATAAAATGCCCGGTATTGCTGATGGCATTCAGCCATGAGCCGGATCCAAAGGAAACGGAAGAATTGTTTAAGGAAGAGGTGCATCATTTCGAGAAGTATGTCCGTCAGTTCCGGCAGAAGGAACCCAAGGTTGAGTTGCTGCATAAGATTGTGAACCAGCATGTTCTTTTAACAACTGATTTCTCCGACTTCTCCGAAAACAGCTTTGAATGGTTGAAAACCCATATGACCTCAGTGCCTAAACTCACCATATTGCATATTCAGGATGCAGTCAGAATCAAGCATCTTGAAAACCGGCTCGAGGAATTCAACCAGATCGACACCGCGCGTTTGGAGCGGCTCAGGAAAGAGTTCAGGCAGGTACATCCCGAAACCGTCATCAGCAATGTCCTCTTGTACGGAAATACAAAACAACTGATTCCTCAATACATTAAGGACAATCACGTCACCCTGGCGGTAATGGGCAGCCAGGGCAGAGGCTATATTTCGGAGTTTTTCCTCGGAAGTGTCAGCCTGGGAGTTGCACGCCTGGCTTCTTCGAATGTTCTGATCATCCCATTCAACAAAAAGCTGAAACCCTGAGAATTTCCCTGTTTTTCCCGGCTGTAGTATAAATATGTTATTTTTATTTTTCTGATCATAAGATATATCATGCCAAGGAAAGTCAAACTCATACTCAACCCGATGGCCGACCGGGGACATGCCTGGAAAGTTGCCAATAAATTACGCCCGATTCTGGCCGATTATGGAAATGCCGACTGGAGCGGGACCGTTTACCCGACCCATGCAACGGAACTGGCCAGGCAAGCCGGAATGGAAGGTTATGAAATGGTAATAGCCGTTGGCGGGGATGGAACTGTTCACGAGGTCGTCAACGGGCTTATGCAGGTGCCGGCTGACCGCCGGCCGATCCTTGGTATTGTACCGGCCGGATCGGGTAATGACTTTGCCCACGCACTTGGACTACCGATGAAGGCGGATCATGCACTGGTACATGCGCTCAAAGGAGAGTCATCAGCCGTGGATATCAGCCTGATGAGCGATGAGCATGGACGGAAAGAGTATTTCGATAATACCGCAGGCCTGGGATTCGATACTGTTGTAACCATCCGGTCACGTAAGTTGCTTCTGTTGAGGGGATTTCTGATGTATTTAGCGGCTGTAATCCAAACAATTATATTTAATCACAGGTCGATGAAAATCCGGTTTGAAACGGATGTGGATTCCTGGGAGGATGAAGCAATGCTGGTTGCCGTGTGCAACGGCCCCCGTGAAGGCGGCGGGTTTGTGCTGGCTCCAAAGGCAAAAATAAACGACGGCATCCTGGATTATATTCTTATCCGCAATTGCAGCCGCCTGATGATGTTTCGCCTGCTTCCCGAAGTAATGAAGGGAACACATGAGAAATTCAAGAAAGTCAGAACCGGACAAATCAAAACTTTTTCTCTCGTTTCAGATCGGCCTCTCTATATCCATCTGGATGGTGAAATCTATACCAACTTCAGCAGCAACCTGCATGAGGTAAGGTTTGAGGTCTTACCCGGCGCCCTTCAGGTTGTGCGGGGCGGGTTGGACAAGACCCCCGGCCT
>MEOR01000025.1 GCA_001769295.1 Bacteroidetes bacterium GWF2_49_14
GCATATGATGCAGGGGTCGCCAAAAAGGATTACTGGGATTCAACGTACGAGGGGACCATGGATCTTATTGCCAGAATTCCGAGGATTGCAGCTTATGTTTATCGTCATGCCTACCATAACGGACACCATATCGAACCGGATTCTGATCTGGACTGGGCAGGTAACCTTGCTCACATGATGGGGTATGATAATGATGAAGTGAAAAAACTTTTCAGGCTTTATATGACGATCCATGCGGATCATGAAGGTGGTAATGTGAGTGCTCATACCACTCATCTTGTGGGTTCTGCCCTCGCCTCCCCCTATCAGGCTTATGCAGCAGGAATGCTTGGTCTGGCCGGCCCCTTGCACGGTCTTGCAAACCAGGAAGTTATCAAATGGGTTTTTGACATGATGAAGGAGATCGGATCCGAAACACCCACCAAAGAACAGATTGGCGACTATGTCAGGAAAACCATTTGCGACGGCCGGGTGGTTCCGGGATATGGCCATGCCGTGCTGCGCAAGACAGATCCCCGCTATATTGCTCAGAGGGAATTTTGCATGAAATACCTTCCGAATGATCCCCTTTTCCAGGTTATCAGCGATATTTATGAAGTAGTGCCACCGATACTCAGTACCATTGGGAAGATCAAGAACCCATGGCCAAATGTGGATGCACATTCCGGAGCCATCCTGGTACATTACGGAATTAAGGAATTTGAATTCTATACGGTACTCTTTGCTGTATCAAGGGCTCTCGGCGTGCTGGCCCAACTGATATGGGACCGCGTATATGGTCTTCCTATTGAACGGCCAAAGTCCCAAAACACCCGCTGGTTTATTGAAAAGGCCGGTTTGGATTCACCCATAAAATTCTAAAACTAACTGAAATGGATAGAAGGATTACTGTTATCGGCGCCGGAAATGTCGGTGCAACCGTTGCTCAGGAGATTGCCAGAAAAGATCTGGCGAAGGAAGTGGTATTGGTTGATGTCAAAGAAGGTACTGCGGAAGGGAAAGCCCTTGATATGTGGCAGACTTCATCAATCCTGAATTTTGATTCCCGGGTTGTTGGCGTGACCAATGACTACCTGCGTACCAGAAATTCCTCCGTCATCGTGATAACTGCAGGAATTCCGAGAAAACCGGGCATGTCGAGGGATGACCTGATCAAAACCAATGCAGCCATTGTTAAGGAGGTCACTGAGCGGTCAGTCAAATATTCGCCGGATGCCATTATCATCGTGGTTTCAAATCCGCTGGATGTTATGACCTATGCCGCATACCTGGCTGCAAACAAGTCTCCCAACAAGGTATTTGGAATGGCAGGTGTCCTTGATACCGGCCGGTATAAAGCTTTCCTCGCAGAAGCACTGAACATTTCACCCAAGGATATTCATGCCTTGCTCCTTGGAAGTCATGGGGACACCATGGTTCCACTGAAAAGGTATACATCGGTTTCCGGTATTCCGGTCACTGACCTTTTGGGTGATGATGTTCTTGACAAAATTATAGAAAGAACCCGTAAAGGCGGCGGTGAACTCGTCAATCTCATGGGTACTTCAGCCTGGTATGCTCCCGGTGCTGCGGTTGCAGCTATGGTGGATGCCATAATAAGGGACCAGCACAGGGTATTTCCCGTATGCGCCTATGTTGATGGTGAATATGGTTTGAAAGACATTTATCTTGGTGTTCCTGTTATTCTCGGAAAGAACGGAATCGAGAGGATTATTCATCTGAATCTTGATGAACATGAAATGAAATTGCTTATGGATTCGGCAAAATCGGTGAAGGAAGTCATGAACGTCCTGGATGAGATGAAATTATTCTGACCCCTATTTTCACATGATCCTGATAAATGATCCCTGCTTTCACGGGGATCATTTATTTTTGTACACTATGAAACGCTCGAATCACCTCTGATGCCCATACCTTTCGACAAGCTGAAATCCTCACTAAAAGGTGAAGTGTTACTGGATATTGTAACACGGATTGCCTATGCAACAGATGCTTCCGTTTACCGGGAACTACCAATGGCCGTAGTCTATCCGGCTGATGCTGAGGATATAAGGACCCTGATCCGGTTTGCAGCAGAATATCAGGCTTCTTTGATTCCGAGAACTGCCGGAACCTCGCTGGCCGGGCAGGTGGTGGGACCCGGTATTGTGGTAGATGTTTCCAGATACATGAACCGGATACTGGAGCTGGATGTAGCCAATAAAACGGTTTGGGTTGAGCCCGGGGTAATCCTGGATGAGTTGAATGCCTTGTTAAGCAAATCGGGGCTGTTTTTCGGACCGGAAACCAGCACCGGCAACCGGTGCATGATCGGGGGAATGCTCGGAAACAATGCCTGCGGACTCCATTCCATCATTTACGGGAGTACCAGGGATCACACGCTTGCCGTTGAAGCGATTCTCAGCGATGGAACCTCTGCGCGTTTTTCTGCCCTTTCAGTGGCTGAATTCGAGCAGAAATGCAATGGTGATTTGCTGGAGAACAAGATCTACCGTGAGATTTCCGAAATTCTTGCCGATCCAGTTAATCAAAGGGAGATCAGGGACGGATACCCGGACCCTTCAGTGCCTCGGAGGAATACCGGCTATGCCCTCGACCTCTTACTCGAAACGGATCCTTTCGTACACAATGGCAAGGCTTTTAATTTATGCCGCATTCTTGGAGGTTCTGAGGGAACTCTTACTTTTTTTACCTCGATCAATCTAAATCTGGTTGAAGTTCCCCCACCCTATAAAGCATTGATCTGTGCCCATTTTAACAATCTTGTTGAATCGATTGATGCAAATCTGGTGGTTCTGAAACATGCTCCTACTGCGGTTGAATTGATGGACCGCGTGGTTCTGGAATGCACAAAGTCAAACCACTCACAGATGAGCAACCGGTTTTTTCTCGATGGAGAGCCGGAAACCATCCTGATCATAGAATTCACAACAGGTACGCAGGAAGAGCTGGATACACGCATTAATGAAACAATCGCTGACCTCAGGGGCCAGGATATGGGCTACTCTTATCCGGTGGTTTATGGGCAGGATATGAAAAAAGTATGGAATCTGCGAAAAGCAGGTTTAGGTCTTCTCGCCAATATTCCCGGTGATGCCAAGCCAGTAGCAATTATCGAGGATACTGCCATTCCTGTAGCCCGGCAAACCGAATTCATCATTGAAATGGAGGCCCTTTTCCGGAGCCTCAATATGGCCTGTGTATACCACGCCCATGTTGGCACCGGCGAACTTCATTTAAGGCCGGTATTGAATCTCAAGGATCCGGTTGATGTGGTACGCTTCAGGCAGATTGCGAACGAAACGGTGCGGATTGTAAAAAAATACAGGGGATCATTCAGCGGAGAGCATGGCGATGGCAGGCTAAGGGCTTCCTTCATTCCCGAATTGCTGGGAGAACATAACTACGGTCTGATTAAAAGAATAAAAAGAGTTTTTGATCCCCAGGGAATACTCAACCCCGGAAAAATTACCGATGCTCCTCCCATGGACAGCTTCCTCCGGACTGAACCGGGGGTTCCTACCCCGGATGTGGACACGTTTTATGATTTTTCTACCGATCTTGGAATTGTTCGCTCCATTGAGAAATGCAATGGTAGCGGCGATTGCAGAAAACCACACACGATGGGTGGAACGATGTGCCCATCATACCAGGCCACCCTGGATGAAAAGAATTCCACACGTGCCCGCGCCAATATCCTCAGGGAATTCATTTATCAGGGTAATGGAAAGCAGCGTTTCGATCATAAGGAGATGTATGACATCCTTGATTTGTGCCTTTCCTGTAAGGCTTGCAAGTCGGAGTGCCCGTCGAGCGTGGATATGGCCAAGCTCAAAGGTGAGTTCCTCCAGCATTGGCATGACCTGCATGGAATCCCCTTCCGTACCTGGTTAATAGCAAACCTTCCCGCCCTGTACCGGATTTCAAGGCCTTTTGCAGGGGTTGTCAACTACTTTCTGACTAATCGGGTAACCTCCGGCTTATTTAAAAGCCTTACCGGCTTTCATCGCTCCCGCTCAATTCCACTCCTGTCAACCATCACTGTCAGAAGGTGGGCATCAAAAAGCCTGCGGATTTTACCGTCCGGAACCAACCTAAATCGGCAGGTTTACCTTTTTATCGATGAGTTTACGGAATACCAGGATGCAAAAATCGGAATAAAGGCAATCGAACTGCTGACAGGACTTGGATATCAGGTTCTCATCGGGCCAAGGACACTTAGTGCGCGGACTTACATTTCAAAGGGTTTCCTTCGGAAGGCGAAGGATTTAATCAGGAAAAACATTCTAATCTACGGCTCTGTTATTACATCTGAAATTCCCCTTGTCGGAATTGAGCCTTCAGCTATCCTGGGTTTCCGAGATGAGTATCCTGATCTTGCCGGGCCTGACCTGAGAGAAGACGCGCTGGTCCTTGGCCGGAACTGCCTCATGATTGAGGAATTCCTGGAGAATGAGATCAAAGCCGGAAGAATTCCACAATCCGCTTTTGTTTCAACGAAAAAGAGTATCCTTCTGCACGGGCATTGCCAGCAAAAAGCGGTTTCATCCACTTCATCCACCTTGTTTGTGCTCAATTATGCCGCAAATTATTCCTGTTCTGAGATACCGTCAGGATGCTGCGGCATGGCCGGGGCTTTTGGTTATGAAAAGGAGCATTATGATTTATCGGTTAAAGTTGGCGAAATGGTTCTTTTTCCTACTGTTCGCTCAGCTGCCAGCGATGCTGTTATCTGCGCTCCGGGAACTTCCTGCAGGCACCACATAAAAGACAGCACGGGAGTTAAAGCTCTGCATCCGGTTGAAATACTGTGGGATGCCTTATCCCGGTGACGAATTAGACCGGTAAAAGGAACTGATCCGGAAATTTGGCTGTTATGGATGAATAGAAATCAGCAATGGCGTTCATATCGGACGTAATGTCCGGTCCCGGATAAAACACCGGCCCCACTCCGACCACTTTGCGGTGATAGTCCATATACCCCAGAATGATGGGAACTTCTGCCGCCTTTGCTATATGGTAAAATCCTCTTTTCCAGATTTTAACAGCCTTTCGGGTTCCTTCAGGCGCAATGGCCAGAAAAAAGCTGTCGGCACTGCGGATCCGTTCTCCAAGCCGCCTAACAAGCTGCCCGTGCTTCTCCCGGTCAACGGGAATCCCTCCCATCCGGGTAAGCATTCTTTTGAAAGGAAAACGGAAGAGCTCCTTTTTCATCAGGAAATGTATATTCAGGCCGTAATTAAGCTTGTAGATCATTCCGAAAAAGAAATCCCAATTGCTTGTATGAGGAGCCCCGATGATCACACATTTTCGCAGGTCCGGTATGGTCCCCTCCAGGCGCCAGCCGGTGATGCTTAGCAGTATCCTTGAAAGAATGCGTTGAAAATAGCGCGGTTTCATACTATTTTAGCAAAGATGTATCAAACCTGCCCCTGTAGAGTCCTTCCATTCCTTTGTAAAAATTCCGGATCTGAACCACATCCTGGTCAAAATTGCCGGTGATTATAAATTCCGGGCCGATTCCCAGTCTTTTTGTTTTAAAATCGATAAAACCCATGAAAACCGGCACCCCGGTTGCCTGTGCAATGTAATAAAAACCTCTTTTCAACCTTTTAACTTTTTTTCGGGTACCCTCAGGGGTTAGGGTGAGGCCAAATTCTTTACTGCTATTAAAATATTCGACTAATTGCCCGGCCAGGTGGCTGTTTGAGGAGCGATCAACAGGTATTCCACCTAAAGCCTTGAGTATAAATTTTATCGGAAACACGAATGCTTCTTTCTTGATCAGCACTTTGGAGTGGATTCCAAAATAGAGACCAAAACATTTACCCAGGAAAAAATCAAACTTGCTGGTATGAGGCAATACAATTACAATGAATTTTTTATGTTTTGGTTTAGCCCCTATGACGGTCCATCCGAAAACTTTAAAATACAACCTTGCGATAGCCCGTAACATGGATGTTCTGTTGTTATCCTTATTTCTTGAGTTTACCTTCCATAAAAAGGCGCTCATTTATCGCTGTAATTCGTCCGTTCACATACCTGACCAGATTACGGTCCATTCCCTTATATTCCTTGATAAAACGCTCATAATATTCTTTTGCCTTGGCCCGGTCTCCGAAGGATTCCTCAATCAGAAGACCGATTTGAGCATAAGGTACGGGGTCCGCAGGATTGAATTCAAGAGCCTTTTCATAATATTCGGTGGCTGTTTTGAAATCACGGTTAAGGGAATAGAATTGCCCTAAACCTGCAAATATTCCGGCCGTGAAAGGAGGAATGGCAATTTTTACGGCAAGCTGAAGGTATTCAATGGCCTTGGCAAGATCCTGATTCCACTTGTAACAGAACCCGAGGTAATACCATGCCTGTACATCGGTTGAATCCAGCTTTACTGTAGCAGCGAAGGCATTGAGTGCCTGGTCATATTTTGACTGCTGAAATTGGCTGATTCCAAGATGGCGCAAAGTAAATGCCGATGAATCCCCCAGATTCACAGCTTTCTGGAAATCCGCTTCGGCCAGGGAAGATACCCCGGATGTAAGATGAAGGCCACCCCTGTACTGGTATAGAAGCGGCACCATGGAGTCCTGCCTGATGGCTTTGTCCAGAACCGTCGTTTTATCGACAAGTCCCAGTTTCAGATAGCCCAGGCCTAATCTTACGTAGGACTCTATGTCAGAACTGTCCGATTCAACTACCAGTTCCAGAACCGGAACAGCCTCCTGATACCTGTCGTTTCGGATCAGAAGATTTCCGATTTGCCTGGGAAACCAGAGATTCAGAGAGTCTGACTGCCACAAGCTTCTGTAAATCTGAATAGCCTGCATCTGCTTCCCCTGTCTCACGTAAATCCTGGCAAGCTGAAGCCATCCTGCCGGATCCGTTGAATCAAGTGAAATCAGACTGGACGTAATCTTCTCTGCTTCCGATAATTTGGATAATTCATAGCAACAGTCGGAGAGATTGGATAATACCGGCTTCTGGTTTGGATTAAGGCTATCAGCCCTCATAAGCAACATACGGGCCTGATCAAACTTCATAAGGCTGCCGTAAGCCAGGCCGGCAAGGTAGAATGCCTTATAATCCTGAGTGCCGCTGGAAATCAGGCTGTCGGCAATGGAAATCGCCGACCTGAAATCTTTATTGGCTAACTGATCCGACAGGTTGCGAAGGGGGGTTGTAGGATCCTGACTCAGGACAGGAAGGAAGGAAAGACACAGGAAAGAAAGGATAATTGATAACTGTCTGTTCCTCTTCATGTTAAAATGATCTTAAAGAAATATTAAGAAATGCTAATGCAGTCGTGATTGTATTTTTATGCTTTCCATGGAGGATAAGATGATGGTTCCCAAGCGGATGTGACTTCAATTCAGCATAGTTTCCGGGTTCAAGTTTCAGAACCATCTGGGTACGGCATGCCTCCGTATCATAAGGTTCATCGCACCATTCCCCTTCTGCAACAAAGGCTGCGAGGAAATCCACACTGAGCCTCATGAGGGTATATGCCCCTGGAGGCAGATTGCCTTGTACAGCAATTCCCTTTCCGGTTTCATAATGGGTTGTAATTGTATACCCAGTGACCATGCTAAAGGGAACTGTGCAATGCGAGAGCCAGATTTTACCGTCCTGGATTCCGGCCAGATTTGCCATCCAGGGAACCTGGCCGGTCAAGCAATGTAAAAGGAGCATGCCGGTAAGGCTGACAAGATCCCCCTCACATCCTGCAGGAATGCCCTGATTATTTAACAAGGCAAGAGCCGGACAAGCAGTTATTCCCTGGTTTTTAACAAGTGGGAAGCATTCGACGGTTACTGCATCGAGTTTGTTTTCATCGATAATCTCCAGGATCTTACCGTATACCCTGCTGTGATCCTCAAATTGATTCGACCTATAGGATTCAAAAAAGTCAAGAAAATCGGGCGAGACCGGCCAGCTGGTTACGTCATCAAGCATACTCCACGGAATCTTGACCAGCCTGAATCCGAATCTTGCCCTGATATTGACCGTATCAGGCATGGAGTTTACCAGCCATTCCGATTCAGCACCGACAATACCTATCCGTGATTGGGAGAACTGTTTGACGGAAAGACGAATATGAATCATTTGCTCAAGTGCGGCCCGATCGTCCCTGCTTCCAAGATTGAACAAATGGGAAGCACAACCTGTCCGGTCGAGGTAAGATTTTACCTCGCATGCAGCAGCATAGGCATTCCTTTCGGGATAGGCCACCAGAAGGATATTCTGCCGTTTTGCAATTCGTTGAAGGGCTGCCTTCTCAGATCCACCGGTAATGAAAAGGATGGCTTCCGGGGTATGATCGGACCAAACACAAGAAATCCTTGGAAGAATGTGTATCAGCCTCTCCCTGACCTGGGCAACGATTCCGGATTCAGTACCGGGAGCTGATACTGTACAGACAAATAGGTCAGATATTTCAGAAACCTTTTGCGGAATCATCTCCACGAGGATCTGCTCCTCCTTCAAATTTTTTATCGGGTCGCACGAGTATAGCATCCACACGTCCGATTTTGCCCACCTTTTTTAGATGCTGTCCAAGTGACTCAAGACGTTTCACCGTTATTGAATCAAAGGCATCAGGCTCATATTGAATAACATCTGGCAACCATTGATGGTGAAAGCGTTTTGCGGATACTGCCTCCTGCATGGTCATGCCGAAGTCGGTAACGTTTAATATCGTCTGATAGACTGTAGTTATAATGGTGGATCCTCCCGGGGTGCCGACAACCATAAACAGCGCATTATCTTTTGTAAGGATAGTTGGAGTCATGGAACTCAGCATCCTTTTACGCGGTTGAACCGAATTGGCCTCGGAACCCAGCAGGCCGTAAAGATTCGGATATCCTGGCTTGACACTAAAATCATCCATTTGATTGTTCATCAGGAACCCGGCTCCCTTGACCATGATTCGGTTGCCATAGCCCCCGTTTAAAGTGGTAGTGGCAGAAACAGCATTCCCCCACTGGTCTGTAACCGAATAATGGGTGGTTTCCTCACTTTCGTCAGGTAATCGACCGGCCTTAACTGAGTCCGATGGATTAGCCTCGTCGGGGCTGATTTCGAGCGCCCTTTTATGCAAATAGGAAAAGTTGGTGATCTGTTCAACCGGAACCCTTGTAAAACCAGGATCACCAAGATATTCAGCACGATCGGCATATACGATTTTTTCGGCTTCAGTCATCAGATGAACAGTTAGCGCCGCATTATGGCCAGATTCGGTCATGGCTTTCATCGCTGTTAGTCCAAGCAGCTGTTTCAAGGCCACCCCACCGCTGGAGGGGGGGGCCATGGAATAAAATGTGTATTCCTTGTATTCACCCTTGATCGGCTCGCGCCATACAGCATCATAATCGGAGAGATCCTTGTGTGTAATAATACCTCCGGATTCTTTCATCTGTGCAACAATAAGATCCGCAGTCGGGCCAGTATAGAAACCATCCCGCTTCTGGTCACGGATCCTCTCCAGGGTAGCGGCCAGTTCTGGCTGTATGAGCAAATCGCCTGGTTTCCATGCCGAATCTTGTACAAGTGTAACTTTCCAGGTATTTCTGTCTATCAGGGATTGCCTGATTGAATTAAAATCAGCTGATTGGTTTGTGGTAATTGCGAATCCCTTGCTGGCCAGATCAATGGCTGGCTGCACTATTTCCGACCAGGGAAGGGAGCCGAATTTTTCATGTGCCTTGACCATGCCTGCCACCGTTCCAGGTACTCCGGATGCGAGCAGGGTCTGTGTACTTCTCCCCTTGATAACTTCCCCATCAGGATCGAGAAACATGTCCTTGTGTGCACCCGAAGGTGCTTTTTCGCGATAATCCAGGGTATGAACCCTTTTTCCTGATGTATAAACTACCCAGAATCCACCACCTGCAATATTCCCGGCGGCTGGATAGCAGACAGACAGTGCAAATTCCACGGCACAGGCGGCATCCATTGCATTGCCGCCCTTCTGGAGGATTGAAAGCCCGATTGCGGATGCCTCCGGATGGGCGGTGACCACCATGCCTTTGCTGCCGATAGTACCCGTGTTATGCGGCTCCCTAACCGGACCGGAGCAGGAGGATAAGATAACAGCGGCAATGATTAAGAGTGAATGGTTAATTAGCTTGGTCATCAGGCTTCGTTTTGGCCTAAAAATACAAAAATCCCGGGGTAAATACTACCTGGAACCGGGTTGGGCTTCAATCCCGAATTCAACGCCAAGGCGGAACCATGCACCTGGTTGTTCTATATTTCCAAAGTCAAAATAATCAGCATCGAAAAGGTTGCTGCATTCTGCAAAAATGAGAGTCCTTTTTACCTGGCAGGTTAGCCTTGCGTCCATTAGCCAGAAAGGCTTATACTCTTTTTCCACCATTTCGCCGGAATCTTCAAAGGAGGTATAGCTCCCTGCCCTATCCTGGGCAACGGCCTGGATGGAGAGGCCAAAGTTTTTGAAAAAGATCAGCCTGATTCCGGCTGTCAGTTTCCACCTGAGATAGTCTAACAAATATTGCGAATAATAGAGGTTGGAGGAGTGATACTGGAAATATTGGCGATAACCGATGTCCATTCGTACAAGTGAAAAATTCTTACTAAGCAATGCTTTGGGTATTGCGGTAAGCGTTCCCTCAAAACCATAAGTGCTCATGTTGCCGAGGTTTTCGGTATGCCAGACGGTTTCAGATGGAAGTCGCACCCAGTCGATGGACTGCGGTGCGTATCGGAAGAATCCTGCCACCTGGCTCTGAAAAACTCCTGCATTGATTTTCGCTCCGACTTCTGAATGCCAGGCCGATTCAGGGAGCAAAGCAGGGTTGCCATTATTTGTGGGAGATTTGTAATAGAGCTCCGTGAAGGTGGGTAACCGAAATCCGCGATTAATTGTAGAAAATATCCGAAGCCAGGAGGTTACCGGGAAGCCGATATCCAATCCCGGAAACAGATTCAGGTAGTTTCTAAAACCCTTGACCTGATGTAAAACCAGACTCCCCGTCCAACTGACGGATCCGGTCATCATGTGATGCTCGAGTGCCAGTGAGGAATGAAAGCGCGTTCCGTGGCGGCTATAGAACATTGAATCAGTAGACAGGACTGGTCGGGGTGATGCTGAAATCTCACCAAGAACAGTGCTCCAGATGGATTCTTGCCGGAATTCCGCGCCCAGACCGGTTTTACCAAGATAAGAGGAAAACCATAGGTCCGTTTTGCTCCCTGCTATTCCCGTAAGGTGATAGTTCGGAGAGGTATACCAGGCTGGCGGGTCTGAGCGGAACAGATGAAAAACATCTGTATGCACCCGGTAATAAAATGATTGGCTGATGTTTACCTTTCCGGTCACCGCCATTGTCAGCGCAGCAATTCCGGTATTGGTGCTTTCGTATTGGTTGGGATATTTTGGCGTATAAAAACTGTTGGCCCCAAAGTCCTTGGAAAGAGCTCCGGCGATCAGGTTTATCGAATACCGGTCCTTTTGAAAGCCTGCCTGAAAGAATCCATTGAGTTTTTTAAAATCGGTATTGTCGGTGTACCCTGCAGATCTCTGTCCCTGGATTCCGGCCTGCAGCCAGAAATCACCGATTAGGAGCCTCTGGTCGGCAGCAGCTTCTGCGAAACCCCAGCGGCCACCGGTCAA
The DNA here is from genome assembly GCA_001769295.1 of Bacteroidetes bacterium GWF2_49_14. GTDB lineage: Bacteria > Bacteroidota > Bacteroidia > Bacteroidales > UBA12481 > UBA12481. The sequence continues at coordinate 11,636 of MEOR01000025.1, forward strand.
TGCGGCATGAAATCCGGATTTTTCGGGTCTTTCGGTCCGGATGTTTACGGAACCGGCCAGGGCACCTGCCCCCAATGATTTTGCGTCGGAGCCGGGTAAAACCTCAATCTGATGGATCAGGTTAACCGGGACCGGCAAATCCATGCTGAAATGACCTGTTTGAGGATCACTGAGATTCAGTCCGTTAAGAAGGATGGCACTCTGGTCAAAGGTGCCAGCCCTCAGACTTATATCGGATTGAATACCGGCAGGGCCCCTTTGCCTGATATCCATATCGGGAATGGATCTGAGAATATCGGCGAGATCCCTGGTTGGTAACGATAAAAAAAGATCATGTGGAATGACTGTCACAGTCCTTGACAATCCTGTGCTGTTTACAGGAATGCGCGAACCCATGATGGTGACCTCTTCGAGGCGTATCCGGGAAGTATCGGACAGGATGACCTGTCCTGCTCCGAGACAGCCGGAAAGGAGGATCGTTCCGGTAATGGAAATGAGATGTTTAAGGGTTTTTAACACTCGCTGCCTTTAAGGTATTCAGTAAAAGACCCACACGGGTCATGGGACCGACACCCCCCGGAACCGGAGTAATATAAGAACATTTGGGAGCTACCTCATTGAAAGCAACATCCCCGCAAAGTTTCCAGCCTGATTTGGACGTATCGGAAGGGATCCTTGTGGTCCCGACATCAATAACCACGGCATCCTCCTTAACCATTTCACCTTTAAGAAAGCCGGGCTTTCCAAGTGCAGCAACAATAATATCAGCCTGACGGCAGATTTCCCCCATATTTTGGGTGTAGCTATGGCAAAGTGTTACGGTACAGTTGCCGGGATTGGCTTTCCGCGACAGCAGTATCGACAGAGGAGTACCCACAATATTACTCCTTCCTATTACGACACAATGCTTTCCGGAGGTCTGTATCTCGTAATACTCGAGGAGTTTCAGGATTCCGGCAGGA
>MEOR01000026.1:0-4193 GCA_001769295.1 Bacteroidetes bacterium GWF2_49_14
CTGATTTCAGGGCAGCATACTGGGCATTGCGGATCCGGTCCTTGACGGAGCCGATAAAATCGAGGTAATTCTTGGGTGCATCCATAGATTGTTAGTTTTACTGATATATATGCTGTTTGGGATAGGAAATGGAGAAATGGACGCTTTAAAATTCATTGGCTGTCTGGATTTTCGAAAATGGGCCGGCTCTGAGGCCGGCCCGTACGAAGCGGCCTTTAATTTTGGAAACGGGCGGACGCTAAGGTCCGCCCCTGCCCCGTCACCCCCGGAGCACTTGTCATCCCCGCGAACGCGGGGATCGCGGCGCTGAACATGACGTTCGGCAAAAGCCGCCTTCGGGTAACTTCAAGTAGCGTCAACCGGTCCCCGCTTTCGCGGGGATGACAAGGCTTTTGGGAAATAAAAAGGAGTGTGGGCGGGGGTGTGGTTGCTGGTTAATGGCCACTCTTTCGCGTCAAGTGTCACGCGTCACGAAATCGAGTGACAAGTGGGTCCGCCCTTACGGATTGTCCGGTTTGTCCGGAATCCTGAAACCAATCGCCCTTCTCGGCTCATTCTTTTTTTCAACCAAATGCCGGATAGCGTTAAACACGATTTGAAATTGCTCGTTGTATTTCTTTTCCAGCTGGTCAATTCTATTATTTAAATTCTCATTGCCTGCCATCATCTTTCTTAGTTGAACGAATGTTCGCATGATTGCAATGTTTACTTCCAACGCTTTTTCTGATCGCAATACCGACGATAGCATTGCAACCCCTTGCTCGGTGAAAGCCATCGGTTTTGATCCACCAAGAACTTTTATTCCTGGTATCACATTTTGTGATAGCAACCCATTCACCTCGTCTTCTGATCTCAAGAATTTGAGCACAAGAATCGATATCTGAATGAATAGGTTTTATCAACATAATTTCAATTTTTAAGATGATGATATCATGAATTTCAGAGGCAAATCATTGCAGTGCAGCATACTGGGCATTGCGGATCCGGTCCTTGACGGAACCGATAAAATCGAGGTAATCTTTGGGTGCATCCATGTTCTTTCTTTTCTGATATAGATGCAACCGGAAGGTGGAAATGGAGACCGTCTTCACACAATTTTCACAAAACTCCATCAACTTTTCACCATCGTCACTGCACAGATTCATAATTTTACGTGAAACCAAATCCTAAATCGTAAATCCCCAATGCCCCAACCCCTCCCCGACACCCCCACCCTCCTCACCTCCCGGTTCAATGCACACCTCACCTTCAACGTGCTGAATACGGTACAGGGTTTTCTGCTGGAGAAGGATGCCGAGGGCGCATTTGAACTGGTCTCTTGCTATTCACGGCTTCTGCACAAAATGCTTATCAACGGCCGGCTCGATATCCCCCTGAAAGAAGAGATCGAAACCATCCAGGATTACCTGCAAATCGAAAGAATGAGAGCCGACGGCGGATTCAGCTTCTCCGTTGAAACGGATCCCCTTCTCAACAACCTGATATTCCCGAAATCGCTGATGGTCAGCTTTGTAGAGAACGCTATAAAACACGGGATCCGTAAACTGAACGGCATAGGATGGATCCAGGTTTCAGCAAAAAGCACCAGTAACCCGGATGCCGGAGAAGGGAAAACATCCATTATCTCGATACGAAACCTTGCACCGGCCAAAATCAACGGGTATGCCCATGACCATCAAACCGTGCACGGTCACGAGCTTGCCTATGGTTTGCTGGAAGCCTATATGGACCGGACCGGCCAGGAGATTACCATTGAGGTGCGGGAGTACCCCGCCGAGGGGGGACTGTTAGAAGTTGAAGTGGAAATTACCATTAAGAACTAAGAGATTCGAGCGCACGTATCCGTCCCTACAGGCCGCCCATCCACCGCCCCAACCCCCTCTCGATCTGTTCAGCCGTGGGTAGCGCTTTCTCATAGATTTCAGGCAAATGAGCGCTGGTACTGTAGCTGGCGATACCGATTGGGGATCCGGATTTTTTGAGTGAGTATTCAACTACCATCCTGTTTTTGCTTCGACAAATAATTATTCCGATGGCTTCGTTTTCATGGGGCTTTCTATGAAAATCGTTGAGGACATTGAGGTAGAATTCCATTTTTCCTTTGTATTCTGGCTTGAAACTGCCAGCCTTTAACTCAATGGCAACCAGGCATTGCAAGCCGCGGTGGAATAGAACAAGGTCGATAAAGAAGTCTTCACCCCCAAGGGTCAGGCGAAATTGACTACCTATGAAACTGAAATCTCCACCTAGATCAAGTATTCTTTTCGTCCATCCATACTTTTTGGTAGCCAAAATGTAAAACTGCCGCTCATGCCGATTTTGACATTTTGTCAGAATCATAATGTTGTGTGTAAAACTAATTTCTGCAGCCAATGGCTGCAGAATTATATCATCCTTATATTCAATGTAATAATCAACCATCAACCAAAGATTTCTTGCTGAAAAGCCAATTTGTCCGGGAAACTCTTTTTGAAGGTCCATAGCAATTCTCTCCACAACCGATTTCCCCCACCCCAGTTCACTCCGCTTCTCACTGATCATTTTTCCAATATCCCAATAAAGCCCTATCAGTTCTTTATTTACTGCTTTAAGTGCAGCATACTGGGCATTACGAATCCGGTCCTTGACGGAACCAATAAAATCGACGTAATCTTTGGGTGCATCCATATAGCAAGATCATTTTGCTATATAGACGCGGTTTCAGTATCAGAATGGAAAAAATAAGAGGAATTAAATTGCCGGAATTCCAAATCAGGGGATCCCGGCTTTCACCGGGATGACATAACTCGCCCTCAACGCATCAACACATCAACGCATCAACACATCAACAAATCAACGGAGAATCTCAGCCACCGCCCTCTCAATCTGCGGGTCTTTCCCCTGAATGCGATCGAGAAACGTCTGCTTCACATAAATATCGGGCTTCACTCCCTCTTTCTCCAGGTTCTGGCCGTCGAGCGTGTAGCAGCCCCAGCCTGGAAGGCGGTAGAATGATCCGTCGACCAGGCCCTTTCCGGAGGTGAATATGATCCAGCGGTAGGATTCGGTACCGATGACCTTGCCCAGTCCAAGCTGCTTGAATCCGGCCGAGGTCATTTCGGCATCGCTGAGCGACTGTTCGTTGATCAGCAATACGATGGGGAAATCCGATGGACTGAAGTTCGACTGGTTTGCCAGCTTGCCGCCCCTCGATTTCCATTTCAGGTAGGTTTTCTGCTGCAGGAATCTCAGAACGTCATCGTGAACGTTTCCGCCCGTGTTGTACCGAAGGTCGAGGATCAAACCCTTTTTCCCCTCCAGTTCGCGGGTGAGGGTCATGATAAAAGTCCCCAGTTCACCGCCGCCCATATTTTTCATGTGGACATAGGCTATTTTATTGTCACTGAGCTTATTAACCCGATTTCGGTTGTCGTCGATCCATTCCTCATACCGGTAGCTGCCGATGGCGCCGGCCCCGGCGGGATGAACCTTTACGTCATACTCCTTGCCCTCGCGGCTGAAGGTGAACAGCAATTCCTGAGTCATGGCAGGCCGGTAGAAATAGTAATCGCGGGGTAAAGCTCCACCGACCGGTTTCTGATCAACGGCAACCAGCACATCTCCCGGCTGGATATCAATGCCTTTCCGGTCGGATACACTGCGGGGGAATACACGGCCCACTTTCAGCGGATTGGCCTGATCCCATTCTATACCCGGTTCCAGTGTGGTGTAATTCAGGCGGGAGGCCTCCTCGGAACCCGTTGTCGAGAAACCCATGTGCGAAGAGTTCATTTCCCCAAGCATATCGGTCATCAGAATCCGGAAATCATTGCGGTTATTGAGGAAAGTCAGATATGCGGCATATTGTTTCCGGAACCCCTTCCAGTCAACCCCGTGCAGGTCCTCATCATAAAAATCTTCCTCAAGGTTAGCCCAGGTTTCGTCAAACATCTGGATAAACTCAGCCTGCATGTCTCGGGTAAAGCTGTGGTTCATCTCAATTTTTTCAGCTTTGTTGCCGTCGATATTCAGCTTGTAAACCGCGCCGCCCGACAATGCATAGTATTTGTCCCCGGCCTTCACGATACCGCCTGGCGATGGCAGGCCCTCAATCTTCTCGGTTTTCGCAGCTTCAAAGGGAGCCAGCGTGGTTTTCCACAGGGCCATGGTGCCTTTGTCGTGGTTCGACATGTAGAGGACCGTTACTTTATCCC
>MEOR01000026.1:4200-10015 GCA_001769295.1 Bacteroidetes bacterium GWF2_49_14
GATCAGATAAGCGCCACCCTGAGTTCCGAAAGCCGGACTGATCAATTCAAACCGATCCCAGATCCTGTCTGTGTTTATACTGATATTCAGCGTTGTGTCTTTCTTGGCGCCGGCTGAATCCTTTTTGAACAACTTGTCGAACTCATCCATTCTGTACGGCGTATCAAACTTATCCAGGGCCATGCGGTAAACGTGGTTTTCCCCGCCTCCGCTGGGATAGGATGGTTTTAACCGGTTGGTGGAGAAATAGATATACTTTCCATCGGAACTCCATACCGGACCGTTTTCAGCCACACCCGTTCCGGTTAGATTTGTTATCTCCTTGGATTTCAGGTTATAAACAAAGATGTCGTCCTCAAAATTCCGTTTGGCGGTATACAGCACATAACTTCCGTCGGGCGAAAATCCCGGCGCACCGTTCTGGAATCCCCAGAATTCATCCGTCACGATGGTTTTGCTTTCGAGCGTTTTCAGATCCATTTGCCTCAGCTCATCGCGACCGCTGATATAGGCCGCTTCGGTTCGCTTCTCATTAAACTCGATATCCCGGTTGTTGCGGAGATCTTTGGTATGCTGCTTCACCTCGCCCTTCCCATCGGCCGAAATGGTAAACCAGTTCAGGTAACCGTTCCAGGTCTGGTTGAAGAGAAGGGTTTTGTTGTCCGACAGCCATTTCACAGACATGACCCGTTCGAAATCCGACGGGCCCTGTAGAGACGCATCATTATGCGTCTCTACCACCGTGTTCCTGTCAATCTTCCTAATGAATTTCCCCTCGATATCACTGACGAACAGGTCTCCGCGGCTGACAAACGCTATCTTCTTATTATCAGGAGAAACATCAAAGTCCGATATCGTTCCGGTAATATTGTAGCTCAGCTCTTTGGGAAGCAAGTTGTTCCGGACTATTCCGATATTCAGCTTCGAGCTTTTATCAGATTTAACGTCATATACATACAGCTGATAATCCTTTTCGAAAATCACTTTGGAACCATCGGTGCTGACAAACGGCCGCCTTATGGAGGTGTCGAAATTCGTAAGGAACCGGGTTTTACCGTTATCCAGTTTGCACAGGTTGTATTGTCCGTTTTTCTGATCCGATACAAAGTAGACCACGCCGTCGCGGTCGATAGTAGCCCACATGTCTTTCCCCAGGTAATCCGTGTACTTTTTGTATTCGTTCGTTTTCGGGTTCCACGACTGGATCTCCGGGTTGAACTCGCCTTTGTATCCTTTGCGGTGTGCCATGCTGGAGCTTTCCCATGTGTCGTTGAAAAAGAGCTCGCCCGTTTTCGGATGTTCAGCCACATTATGAATCCGGTTGAAGTATTGGGTTACAATCGGCTCCGGATTTCCGCCGGCTGCCGGCACCCGCCAGGTGCTGCCGTTTACCCGGCCGGTATTGAAATATATCCATTTAGAATCCCAGCTCCAGTTCTCCACATCATCGTTCGCTGAATGGAATGTAATCTGCTTAACATCCCCGCCCTCTATCGGTATAATATAGATGTCGGAATTCCCAAGCTGCCTTCCCGAGAATGCAATCCATTTTCCATCGGGAGAAATTCTGGCATTCGTTTCGTATCCCTGCATGGCCGTGAGCCGCATGGCCTGACCGCTTGCCGCATCGGCCTTCCAGAGGTCGCCCTCGAAGCTGAAAACAACCGTTTTCCCGTCGGGAGAAAGCGCGGGAAAGCTTAGGAAGTAAGGTTCGGAAGACTTGGCAGAAGAAGAAAGAAGTAAGAAAAAAGAGACAAGAGAAAGAAGAAAAGATTTCATGATTTACGAGTTAGGATTGACGGGTTAGACGCACTTTGTGGAACGAAAATAACAGAATATTCACTTCCCCCCTTCAACTTCAACCTTAAAAGTGTATGCGGCGGTTTCCCACCGTGCATCCGGCTTGTATGCAGGCATGGCGATGATCAGGTCTTTGCCGTCATATTTGAACTTCAGGGATTCGCCGGTCTGGAGGAACGTGACGCGTGACGCGTGACGCGTGACACGTGCTGCCTTCTCGCCCTGGCTCTCTTCCCGATACCCGATAGCCGATACCTGATACCCATATCGCAAGTCGAAATTCTTAATTCGAATCTCTTTACCCGGCCATTTCGGCGTGATCGCATAAACGGCATTTCCTTTCCGGGTAAAGAACACCTCCTTTACCGCCTGCCCGGGGGCGGGATCTATCGTTTCGGTGAGGATGTTATAGGCCAGCATGTATTCGCCGCGCTTGATCTCGGGTTTGGTACCGGCCGACCACTGTACCGGGGATTCACACATGCGGGTTCCATAAATTCCTTCTCCGTTGATAACTAGCCAGTTGCCAATCTGGACCAGCCGTTCCTGCATGATTACCGGTATCTGGCCGGCGGCATCGGGACCGATATCCAGGCACAGGTTGCCGCCGCGGCTGACGATATCCACCAGCATCAGGATCAATTCTTTGGCCGACCGGTAGTCGTCCAGGTTCTCGGCCCGGTTGTAGCCATAGGAATATCCCATTCCACGGTTCTCTTCCCAGGGATGCGCATCATTATCGAGCCCGGATCCATATTCGGTGGTGAAAAATCCGCCGTGCTTATGCCGTGAGTCGTTGCCCCAGCGGTCGTTGATCACCACCTCCTTGTTCTTTGTCTCATTGAACAGCCAGGCAAGCAGCTCAGGCGTCCGCCACTCTTTCGAAGGCTGTTCCCATTCGCCATCGGCCCATACAATATCGGGTTCATACCGTGTTACGAGGTCCTTGAATTGCGGATGAAAATGATCGGTCACAAATACATGAAAATCATTGAGATACCATGGATGATACCATTCATACAGCGAATAATAGAGCCCCATGCGGATCCCCTGTTTCCTGACGGCAGTGGTGAGATCGCCTACCAGGTCGCGCTTCGGGCCCATCTTCACCGGATTATAGTTCTCGCCCCATGCTTTCTCAGCTTCCGCACTGGGCCACAGCGTAAATCCGGAATGATGCTTGGTGGTGAACACGATATATTTTGCTCCGGCACGCCTGAAAAGGTTGGCCCATTCATCAGGATTCCATAGCTCAGCCTTAAACATCGGGGCAAAATCCTTGAACTCAACGCCGTTTCCAAATTTATTCTGATGAAAATCGTACACCTGCCCATCGAACGATTTTTGCTTCATCCAGTACATATACCACTCGGCATATTGTCCCTTTGGGCTCCAGGCCGGCACCGAATAGAGGCCCCAGCACACGAAGATGCCGAATTTCGCATCGCTGAACCACTGGGGGGTGGGGCGGGTGTCGAGGGAAGGCCAGTTGGGTTCGTACTTTGGCTGGGCGTGCAAGCTGAGGGTACTTAGGAGGATTATGGGAAGGAGTAATACGTGACGCGTGACGTGTGACGCGAAAGACGTGATGCGTGACCGGTGACGCGTGACGCGGAAAGCACGATTGCTATTGAAGGATTGGGGTCTTGGGCATTTTAACAGTTGTGGCATAATGGGGGTGTATGAAGTAACTTTTAAAGGTAGGTAAAGTAAAATTTAGACGAATCCTTAGTCATCAGGTAAATCCCAAAAGGAATTTACCATTTTTATACTTAAAATTCAAAGCCATGAAATTGTTATTCCTTCTCTTCATTAACCTTTACTTCGTCATTCCAATCAAGGCACAAACGCCCTGGTGTTTTGCCTCCACAGGCTTCGCAGGCGGCCGGATTTCCGATATCGAGGTGGATGCAAACCGGAATATTTTCACCAGCGGATCAACGGGTGGGGTATTCCGGTCGTCCGACTGGGGGAAAAGCTGGAGCCCGATATTTGACTGGGCCGGGGGAAGCCTGGCTATTGGAGATATCGCCATCTGTGAGTCCAATCCCGATATTATCTGGGTGGGAACCGGCGAGGCTTCGGGTGAGCAGAGTGCCGCATCCGTAGGCGACGGGGTCTACAAATCCATCGATGGCGGGAAAATCTGGCAGTGCATGGGATTGAAACTGACCCGGCACATTGCCAAGATTCAGATCAATATATTAAACCCTGATATTGTGTACGTTGCAGCGACAGGGGCCCGATGGGGAAACAATGAGGAACGGGGAATCTACCGCACAACGGACGGCGGCAAGAACTGGCAGAAGGTGTTTTACCTGAATGATTTTACAGGGATGGGCGATCTGGCCAGCTTTCCGGACGGTAAGACCCTGCTGGCCTCCTCGTGGCACCAGTACCGCAGCGCCTGGGCTCACCTGCAGCGTGGACCGTGGAGCGGGCTCTACCGGTCGGCCGACGGCGGGGAGAACTGGCAAAAGGTGACGGAGGGATTTTCATCGGATACTCTGGGTCGTACCGCACTGGCCATTGCCCCATCGAATCCGAAGGTGGTGTATGCCTGCGTGGAATCCAAAAACGGCGGACTCTACCGGTCGGACGACCTGGGAGTCACCTGGAAGCTCATGAGCACGAAGGTTTCCACTTCCTACTGGTACGGCAGGATTTATGTGAATCCTACCGACGAAAACAATGTTTTTGTGATGGGGATGATGGTACAGGAGTCGAAGGATGGGGGTCGGACCTTTGCCCCGGTCAGGATGCGCGATGTTCATGTGGATCATCATATTTTATGGATTGATCCGAATAATCCGGAGATCAGGCTGCTGGGCAACGACGGGGGATTTTACAGCACGGCGGATGCCGGAAAGGCCTGGAAGTTCCATAATAATATGTATATCGGTCAGTACTACGCCATCGCCATTGACCAGCAGGATCCCTACTGGGTATATGGCGGGTTGCAGGACAACGGTGTTTGGGGAGGACCTTCCCGCATTGGAGGCAGGCCTGCCGGCGACTCACTGATCAAGAACATCAGCGGGGGCGATGGCTTCTGGGCGGCAGTGGATCCCACAGATGCCAACATTGCCTATGGCGAGTCACAGTACGGAGGTCTCGTCAAATATGACCACCGGACTGATAAATCCGAATATATCCAGCCCCGGAGCCAGGATAGGGGCAACCCCTACAGGTTCAACTGGAATGCGCCCTATATCGTTTCAACACATCCTCCCCACCCGATTTACCTGGGTGGAAACAAGCTGATGAAAAGTGACGATCTTGGCGGAAGCTGGAGCGAGATCAGCCCGGATCTATCCCGGAATGTGGATGTGAAAAGCCAGCTCATCCAGGGCATGAAGCCGGTTTTGAAACCTTACTCCTCGGCAACCGCCCTGGCTGAATCCCCGTTGAAACCGGGGGTTATCTATGTCGGAACCGATGACGGCAACCTGCAGATGACGAAAGAAGGCGGAGCAACATGGATCAACCTGTCGGAAAAGCTGCCGATGCCTGCCGACCGGTTCTGGACCCGGCTTATCTGCTCGGTGCACGACATCGGAACGGTCTTTGCCGCATGTGCCCGATATTACGAGGCCAACGACCTGAAGCCCTACCTGTTTAAAAGCACGGATTTCGGACAAACATGGATTCCCCTGACCTCCGCAATGCCCGCTGAAGCCGTAGTGAGGGGTTTCGCCGAGCATCCCCTCAACCCTGATATTCTCTACTGCGGAGTCCATAACGGCCTGCTGATCAGCAAGGACGGCGGTAAGACCTGGAACCGCGCTCCGGGACTTATTCCGGTTGCGATAGACGACATCAGGATTTCCATGCCCTCGCAGGAGCTGGTTCTCGGGTCGTATGGGAGGGGGGTAATAATTGGCTCGCTGACGCTCGTTAATTGACTCGGCTGGCGCCTCGCTAATTGACTCGGCTATCGCCTCGCTAATTGGCCTCCCTGCGGTCGGCTAATTGGGGCTTCGCCCTAATTGGCGCTTCGCGCTAATTAGCCCGG
>MEOR01000026.1:10048-49273 GCA_001769295.1 Bacteroidetes bacterium GWF2_49_14
GCGATAGCCGAGTCAATTGCAAATTAAACAACTGAATGGCCCAAAACGTTACACTTACCTAACATCTACCCAAATGAAATACATCGGAGCCCACGTCAGTACCGAAGGCGGCGTTGAGAACGCCCCGGTTAATGCTAATAAAATAGGGGCAAACGCATTTGCGCTGTTTCTTAAGAACCAGCGGCAGTGGGTGGCCAAACCCTATGCCCCGGCTACGATCGAGTCGTTTAAGAAAAACTGCGAAATCTATGGATTTGCCCCTGCGCAGATTCTGCCGCACGACGGCTACCTGATCAATATCGGGAGTCCTGATCCGGAAATGCTGGAAAAATCCCGTGCGGCCTTCCTGGATGAAATGCAGCGCGCTGAAGTACTGGGGCTCGACCGGATCAATTTTCATCCGGGGAGTCACCTGCAGAAGGTATCCGAGGAAGAGTGCCTGAAGACCATTGCGGAATCGATCAATATCACGCTGGAAAAAACCAAAGGGGTGACGGCTGTTCTGGAAATCACCGCCGGCCAGGGAAGTAATGTCGGGTACTCCTTTGAACATCTGAAATATATTATTGACCGCGTGGAGGACCCGTCGCGCATCGGAGTCTGCATCGACACCGCCCACTCCTACTCTGCCGGATATGACCTTAAAACCGAGCAGGGTTTTACTGAGACCTTCGCAAAATTTGAGTCGGTCATCGGATTTAACTATCTGAAAGGCATGCATATAAACGACTCCAAGAAGGAGTTCGGATCACGCGTCGACCGTCATGAAAGCCTCGATAAAGGGACCATTGGAATCGACCTGTTTCAACGGATCATGAACGATCCACGGTTTGATGACATGCCCCTGATACTGGAAACACCAGACGAGGAGATATGGGCTCATGAAATCGCACAGCTCAGAGCTTTTTGTTAGGCAGATGTAAAGACGCATTATAATGCGTATCTACCTGGATCTGATTTTCAACATTCAACACTCTGCATTCGAATCTCAACCTTCATCTCAGCCCCTCTTCAGCATCGCACTTCCTCCCTCAATCTTCAGCGCAAGCCCCTGAACGGTTTCCCGGTTTGCCATGACCTCCAGGCTTGTCCGGATTTCTACAAATTCATCATGCAGCGGACAGGGATTATTGGAATCACACTCTTTGAGTCCCAAAGCACAACCGATAAAATAATCTTTCCCCTCAAAGGCTGTTATCACGTCAGACAGCTTCAGGTCTTCTGCGTTGCGGCCAAAAAAGAACCCGCCTCCCTTGCCCCGGATCGAAGATAACAGGCCGCTCCGGACAAGGGTCTGAAGGATTTTTGCGGTGAACTGAACCGGTGTATCGATCCCCTCCGCTACTTCGCGAAAGCCCGGCCTCCGGCTTTCTTTATTGCTTAATGCAATGTAAATCAATGCCCTGATGGCGTATTCGGTTGTTTTTGACCACATATCAGTTGGTTTGCTTATCCAGTTTTAAATATACGAGGTTTTTATCTTTATTTAAAAAGAATTAAAGACCTTTTTGTATTTTATTAAAAAACCAGTAATATTGCCTTACCAAAACCTCATTTATTCCGATATGAAAACACGCACGCTTTGGATCAGCTTTACAGCAGTGATGATCCTCTCCTTCGGGGTTCTGCTGTTCTTCGGGCGCGAGATATACCGGCAGGCACCGCCGATTCCTGAAAAGGTTGTTACCACCTCGGGGCAGTTGCTCTTTACCGGCCAGGAGATCCGCGACGGCCAGAATGTCTGGCAATCGACCGGTGGACAAGAGCTTGGCACCGTCTGGGGGCATGGTTCCTATCAGGCGCCCGACTGGACAGCCGACTGGCTGCACCGGGAAGCGACATTCATCCTGAATACCTGGTCCCGGGAGGGATACAATTCCGATTTTGACGCACTGGGCGTTGAGCCACAAGCGGCGCTCACGGCCCGTCTGAAGGAAGAAATGCGTAAAAACACCTTTGATCCCGACACCAAAACGCTGGTTGTTTCCGATATGCGGGCCAGGGCGTTTCAATCCAACAGCCTGCACTACAGCGGTTTGTTTATGAATTCGCCGGAACAGGCCGGTCTGCGTGATGCCTATGCGATGATGGATAACACCATCCGGGATCCGGAGAGGATGAAGTTGCTTAACACTTTTTTCTTCTGGGCAACCTGGGCCACCACCACGAATCGCCCGGGTCAGGAGATTACCTATTCCAACAACTGGCCGCCGGAAAAACTGGTTGGCAATGAGCCGACGGGATCGCTGGTATTCTGGACCGGTTTTAGCGTCATTATCCTCCTCGCCGGAATCGGCCTTCTCGCATGGTATTATGCGGCCAGCCAGACCCACGGAGGAGATAAAGTACCGTCAATAAATCCGATGATCGGCACGAAAGTGACACCCTCCATGAAAGCGACCCTCAAGTATTTCTGGGTGGTTACCGCCCTGATCCTCGTGCAGATCCTCATGGGTGTCATCACGGCCCATTACGCGGTAGAAGGGCAGGCATTTTATGGCATTCCGCTGGCCGAGTTCCTGCCCTACTCCCTGTCGCGAACCTGGCATATCCAGCTGGCCATCTTCTGGATCGCCACCTCTTGGCTCGCCACAGGTCTCTATTATGCCCCGGTTATATCGGGCCATGAACCTAAATATCAAAGACTTGGCGTTAACTTATTATTTGGCGCCCTGCTGGTTATTGTTGTCGGATCCCTGGCCGGCCAATTTATGGGGATTATGCAGAAACTGGGACTAATTGAGAATTTCTGGTTTGGTCATCAGGGGTATGAATATGTGGACCTGGGCCGTTTCTGGCAGATATTCCTGTTCATCGGACTGTTCATCTGGTTATTCCTGATGGGGCGATCGCTCTGGCCGGCGTTGAAACAAAAATCGGAAAGCCGCAGTCTGGTCACACTGTTCGTTATCGCCAGCGTAGCCATAGCTGCCTTCTACGGAGCAGGCCTTATGTGGGGCCGGCAAACCAACCTGGCAATGGCCGAATACTGGCGCTGGTGGGTAGTGCATCTGTGGGTAGAAGGATTTTTCGAAGTATTTGCCACGGTTGTGATCGGCTTTTTGTTAGTGAGAATGCAGCTGGTGCAGATAAAAACGGCAACCATATCGGTCCTGCTTTCCACCGTCATCTTCCTTTCCGGCGGAATTTTGGGAACCTTCCATCATCTCTATTTCACAGGAACCCCGATAGCGGTTCTTGCCCTGGGGGCCACATTCTCTGCCCTTGAGGTGGTTCCGCTGGTTTTCGTGGGCTTCGAAGCATGGGGTAACCTCAGGCTAAGCCGATCTGCCGATTGGGTAAAAAACTACAAATGGCCGATTTATTTCTTCATCGCTGTGGCTTTCTGGAACCTGGTCGGTGCCGGAATATTCGGATTCCTGATCAATCCTCCGATCGCACTCTACTATATGCAGGGGTTGAATACCACACCGGTCCACGGACATACCGCCCTGTTCGGCGTTTATGGTATGCTCGGGATCGGATTGATGCTTTTTGTTCTCCGTGAAATGAACCTCGGAGTGGTCTGGAAAGAGGGTTCCCTGAAATGGGCTTTCTGGCTCATTAACATCGGATTAGCTGCCATGGTTTTGATCAGCGTGCTGCCTGTGGGCCTTGCCCAGACCATAGCCAGCGTCAAACATGGCCTGTGGTATGCACGGTCTGCGGAATTCCTGGATACACCCATCATTTCAACTTTCCGATGGATGCGAATTTTCGGCGACACGATCTTTGCCGCCGGAACACTGCTGCTGGCATGGTTCGTGTTCGGGTTGAAAACGGGATGGACAATACGGAAGTAGGTGAAGAGTGGTGAGGGATGGTGAGGGGTGGTGAGGTTTTTCCTCACTATACCTCACAATACCTCACGATACCTCACCTCTCTCCTCCCCTGTTTGCTGTATATGCGGGAAAATCACCCTGAAAATCGACCCGACATTTGGTGTGGACTGCACTTCAATGCGACCTCCGAGCATTTCGGTGAGGCCTTTTGAAATGGCCAGACCCAGTCCGGTTCCCGATATCTTGCGGGTCATGCTATTATCTGCTTTCAGAAACCTTTCGAAAATCTTGTCGAGGCTCTCCTTGGGGATCCCAGGTCCCGTATCTTCTACGAAAAAAACGATTTCATCCCCGTTTTTGCCCGTCTGAGTGCGGCAGCCCATCATCACATGGCCATACTGCGTGAATTTTGTGGCATTGCCGAAAAGATTGACCAGAATCTGGCGGAGGCGCCCGGCATCCGTATAAATCATGCTCCTGGTCTGACTGGCATCACAATCCATGATGTATTTAACATCAGGCTTCCGCAGGCCGGGTGACAAAAACAGTTCGCTCACCTCCTGCATGATGCGGGCTATCGGTATCCATTCATGGACGAGGGCGATCTGCCCGGATTCAATCATCGAAATATCCAGGATATTGTTGATGATCGACATCAGCTGCTCCCCATTTTTGTTGATAATCCGGATATAATTTTCGCGATCGGCAAGATCGATATCGGGCTCCTTTAACAGTTCGGAAAACCCAAGAATCCCATTGAGGGGGGTTCTGATTTCGTGCGACATATTGGAAATAAAGGCCGATTTCAGACGGTCGCTTTCTTCGGCCCTGAGCCTGGCTTTTTCGAGTTCCATAAGGTTATTCGAGTTGAAAGAAGCCAGCGAGATCAGCTCCGCATAGGCTTCAGCAATAGACACATCCTCGGTATTGAACCCCGCCGCTTTGTTTGCGAGGCCCAGCAAACCGACAATCTGGGCATTGGAAAGCAGCGGGGCAATCATCAGGTTATCAAGGCCGACATGACCTTCCGGAAGATGCTCCATCCCGGAGGAACTCCTGAACTCATTTTCGAGAACAGTCTGCTGTGTCCTGATCACCTCCTCCTGAAAGCCCGATATGAGCAAGTGCAAATCTGTGCCGATCATGGAATCCTGTTTGCCGCAATCCACCACAATGATCGAATTAATTTTGTGCCGCTTGTCAACCGTCAGGATAAAGCCGCAATCGGCCCCGGTCAGAGATTTGCATTTCGCAAACAATCTTTCCCCGGATTCATTGAAATCCGGATAAGCCAGAATGATTTTAGCCCCCTGCAGCAGCGAAGCCATCACCTCCTGCTGTTTCACTCCGAGATGGTATAGCTGCCTGATCTGATCGGCCGCTGAAACGGCCTGCGAGCGGCTTTCAATCAGCTGCTTTTCACGCTCCAGGTTTTCGAGAATCATCCCAATCTGTATCCCTGCAAACTCAAGAATATTCAGGTCATCAATATCATAGGCACCGGGATCTTCATAATTCTGAACGCAAATAGCCCCAAAACTCTCCTGATCCGTGTTTTTCAGCGGAGCACCCATCCAAACTGCGGCAGGCTGGCCAACAGGGATGTCATTCTGAGTTAAGCGCTTGCGATTTTTTCGGGTTATCCGATGGCCCTTGTCGCTTCTTCGTACAAAATCGGTAAGACTGGAGGAGGGCAGTTCTATCCACTGATCCGGCCTGAGGTCATCGAACTTATCAACATGATAGGGGAATGAATATTTATGCTCCTTCTTGTCATAAAGTGCCAGGTAGAACCATTGTGCATCCATCACACGGTTCAGTTCACAGTGAACGACGGGAAGAAATTCAGAAAGTTTTCCATGTCGGCGTGCCTCACGGGCGAGGGTCATAACAACATGTTCTGCTTGCTGGTACTTCTTTCTCGAATCGGATTCGTTAAGTTCAGGTGTTTCTGGCTGATTCAAGGTTTCCGGCGTAATTCAATCAAAAGTATGAAAGACCTGACGTTTTAGCAGGGTTAGCTACAACTATTTGACGAATGCAAAAACGGGGGTGGGACATAAGACCCCGGGCTGAACCCCGGGGTTACTGAAGAGTAACCTCCTCCCTTGGTTCGAATTGCAATTGAATAACGCAAGAGACTCATATTTACGATTGTAAGAGTCTTAGGAATGACTAGAGAATCGTGTTCGACAGACATCACTAACCCTGGCCTTCAGGCCGGGGATTCTGTCCCAGCCCCGTTTAAAAGGCATACACCGCCGAAAACGTCCTGATATAAACCTCCCCGTCCGCCAGGGCCGGCGTGGCCATGATCCGCTCCTTGAAATCATTGGCCGAAAGAATCTTAAGTTCCGTGCCCGCTTCAAAAACGGTGACCATCCCGCGGGCAGAGGCGGCATACAGCTTGCCGTTTCCATAAACAGGCGAGGCATAATAGGCTCCGCCGGCGTTCAGTTTTGAATAATATTTCACTTCTCCGGTTGGTGCATCCAGGCAGGTAACCAGCCCCCCATCGGCCACCATCCACACCCTGCCATTAAACCAGACCGGCGACGGGCACTCCGGAACCCCTTTGCTGCATCGCCAGGCAACCTCGGGATCCTTGCCGGGGGTTGCAGTCGGCCTCAGGGCGATGAGAGCATTTTCCTGCGCAAAACCATCCACCCAACCCACAATCTTTCCCCACTCCTGCCTCGTAATCTTGCCGCTCCGGTCCACATCGAGCCATCGGAAAAATCCGGGTAGCGGATGGTCTCCTTCGCCGTCATCGTCATATCGGGATAAAATACTCTTATTCGATTTGATCTCTTCAAAAACCAGCATGCTGTCGCGGTCCGTGTCATACATCCGTAAAAGTGAATCCCAGGTTGGTAGTCCCAATACCTCAGGATTGGTTTTCATGTTGTAGGAGGTGAGAAAAAGCAGCTCATTGCCATAAACCGGCGTAATGATCGGCTCATCGGTCAGGCCGGGAAATGACCATACCTCGGTGCCGTCATTCAGGTTATAGGCCCTTAGCCACCAGATCCCGTAAACGATCAGCTGATCCATCCCGCCAACCGTTATGCACATGGGTGTCGACCAATTTGCCCGGAAATCCTGCCTGTCGGTCCGCCAGATGCTTTTACCCGTTTCCGGTTCCATTACCTCGATATACGAGTTCTTGTCGGCATCCCGGCTGAAAACCAGCTTATCCTTGAAAATCACCGGGGAAACAGCCGTACCATACATGTTACCTTCATGCGGAATTCTCTTTTCCCACAGCATATTTCCCTTGAAATCGTAGCAAATCAGGCCATAGGATCCAAAATAGGAGATCACATGCTTCCCATCGGTTGCGGGGGTAGGGGCAGCAGGCTGACTGGTCTGGTATACTCTCTCAAACTTTTCCGGCACCACCGGCCGGCGCCACAAAATTTTTCCGTTCTTCCGGTCGATGCAAATGGTCTCCAGACTGTCGCCGGTCCGGCCCGTGAGAAAAATCCGGTCACCCCACACACAGGGAGACGAAACCCCAAGGCTCACCTCACATTTCCATTTCGCATCCCTCGCCGGATCCAGCCGGGAAGGCAATGCCTTTTTATCCCGATACAAACCGTCTCCGTTGGCACCCCGGAACTGAGGCCAGGAGGGCTGGGCAAGAACCCCGGCTCCTGCCATAACCAGCACAACAACCAAAAAAACTATCCGTCTCATATTCAAACCATAAAATCCTCAATCAACTTATCTACTTATCAACAAATCATCAAATCATCAAATCAACCAATCGTTTTCCCAATCCTTCCAGCCACCCTGCTCTCCAGTGCTTCATACGGGTACAACGCGGCCTCCTTCAACAAGTAAAGGAAGCCCACGAGGGCCGCGTTGCGGCTGCCGGCAAACTCACGGAAGGCGTAGGTGACCACACTGGCTTTCGTTTCCGGGACCGGAAGGGAGGAATCGATATATACCGTTCCCTCCTTCATGGCGGCCAGGGCTCCTTTTGCATAGGCCAGCCCGTCATCCGATGTAATAATCAGATAATCAGGAACCGGCGAGCCGGTATATAAGATCGGATCCGGTGAAATAATCACATCCGAAGCGGAAAACCCGATCCCGACGGTAACCGGGTAGCTGCCTTTTTTTGTGGCATTCAGCCCGGATGCTATTGCCGCGGCCGCGAAATATTCAGCCGCACTCTGGACCCCCTCGCCGGCGGAGCCCGCCACTTGAATTCTTACCGTGCTTTTCAGACTGGATACATGTGTAACGGGAATATCGATTTTCCCGGTAAAAAGGGACTTGAACTTTGATTCCGACAGCAGTTCAGGCCCAGGAATGTTGCGGTCGGCATAAACCCTGATCTCCAGTCCGGCCTCCTGAACCACCTTCGATAGCTTCATTCCCGGATTCGATTTGACCCCGTAACTCGGGCAGATTTCCATTACCTCAACCAACGAAAACCCAGGTTTCGCAAAGGCTTCGGCCAGATGATCCGATAGGTCTCCGATGCCGATTACCCGGCTCACGTAGGAGGCCCCGGCAGCTGAAATGATCGCGCAGATATCCGAGGCTTTTTCACCCGCCCCATCCGGAAGGGTCGGCGTTTTGAATCCCTGCGGTGTGAACTCGCTGGGCTGCCCGCCGGTCATTCCGTAAAGCATATTATTGTGAATCACTACCGTCATGTTGAAATTCCGGTGCGCCGCATTGATCAGGTGCTGGATCCCGATGGTGACTCCCCCGTCGCCGATGAAAACGATCACTTTTTTATCCGGATTGCTCAGCCCTGCCGAAATCCCGGTGGCCAGCGCAACGGAGCGCCCATGAAGACCGTGGACGGTATGCATTTTGAACGATTTGTCGATGATTCCGTGGCATCCGATATCGGTTACCAAAATGACATCCAGAAGCGGAATTCCGAGTTTTTGCAGCGCCTTGTCGGTGTTTTCCGATATGGTGGTATGGCCGCACCCCTTGCAGAATGGGAGGCCCTCTTCCTTAAGATATACTCTTTCCATGGTCAAGAACTTCTGATTTGATTTGTGCCGGTGTGATCATTTTACCGAATGCATTGACTCCTGTAACTCCGGCCGGGGCATTCACGCCGAACAGAAGGTGGCGGTACTGGCCGGTGAGGTTCTCCTCGGCGATCACGACACGGGGATAGCGCGACATGATATCGAAATATAGATTGGGTATGGGGTATAGGGTTTGGGGTATGAGGAGCGCAACTGACTCACCGTCGTTCCGGAGTTGGGCGACGGCTTCGCGGGCGGCCTGTGCGGTGATCCCGTACGATACAATCAGGGCTTTGGCACCTTCCTGCATATCGTAGGAGTAGCAGGTATAAGAATCCAGATTTTCCGTTATTTTTTCATGCAGTCTGATGGAGTTTCCCAAAGCCTCAGCTCCGGAATTCTGAATGATCCCCCGGGTATCGTGTGTGCTTGCTGTAAATCTGACCTGATGCCGGCTGGTATCGACTCCAAGGAATAGCGGCACCTTGTTTTCCCCGGCCTTATACGGGAAAAACGGTTCATCCGATTCATACACCTTTCGCTCAACCTTCTGAATGGGGGCCAGCTCATCAGGATCGAGACCGAACTGCGTCATCACCTCTTCTTTGGAGGTCAGAAGAACCACCGGGGTTCTCAGTTTGACGGCCACTTCCACCGCCTTGGCCGTCAGCTCCCAGGCATCAGCCGGATCACTCACACTTATAACCGGAATGGCCATTCCACCGGAGATCGTACCGGTTACCACATTCAGGTCGCCCTGCGCCCCCATGGTGGCCGTTCCGGTGGCCGGTCCGAGGCGTTGAACGAGGATGATGACCATGGGCAACTCCATCATGTAGGCCATGTTGATGCTCTCGATCATCAGGGCATAGCCGGGAAAGGAGGTGGCGGTAACAGGGACTTTGCCCGTTGCGGCGTATCCACTCATGAGCTGCAGGGTGGTGATCTCATCCGGTGCCGCCATGAACACCGGGAAACGCTGGGATGAGTAATAATAGAGCAGGTTGGCGGGGGTAATCGGATATCCGATGAAAACATCGGCGCCGGCCTGAACGGCAGCCTCCACCATGAGCCTTGAACTATCGGTAAAAATTATGCGTTGTGCCATTAAAAAGCAGATTATTGCTGATGACGGGTTTCGTACAAATCTTCCAAAAGTATGGAAAATCAATCCGGTAAAAAAAGAGTTATTTCATTAACAGAGTGATCCCAATATGCTAAATTTACCCCATTCAAAAAATCAGGACCAACCAATATATAATAGTCATGTCTGCCACCATACAATTTACCGCACCCGACCATTTTCTCGTTGATGATCTCTTCTCGGAAGAACAGCGAATGATACGCGGGGCATTCCGTGATTGGGTTAACCGTTTTGTTAAGCCCGATATAGAGGATCACTTCGAAAAATGTACGTTTCCGATCCATCTGGTTAAGGAGCTGGGAGCGATGGGCGGTTTCGGTCCCTTCATTCCGGAAAAATATGGTGGCTCCGGCCTGGATTACATGACCTACGGGATCATCATGACCGAACTTGAGCGGGGCGATACGGGAATCCGATCGCTGGCCTCGGTTCAGACCTCCCTGGTCATGTACCCGATCTACGCCTATGGCACCGAGGAGCAGAAGATGAAATACCTGCCCAGGCTGGCATCCGGCGACCTTATTGGGTGCTTCGGCCTTACAGAGCCCAATCACGGCTCTGATCCGGGCGGCATGATCACCCGCTTCACCGATAAGGGAGATCATTACCTCCTCAACGGAGCAAAAATGTGGATCACCAACTCCACCATCGCCGATGTGGCCGTCGTTTGGGCGAAGGATGAAAACAACGTGGTCCGCGGCCTGATCGTTGAAAAAGGGATGGCCGGATTCACCGCCCCGGAGACCCATGGAAAATGGTCCTTGCGTGCGTCGGTAACCGGCGAGCTGGTTTTTGACAACGTAAGGGTACCCAAAGAAAATATTCTCCCCGGCGTGCAAGGTCTGAAAGGCCCGTTAAGCTGCCTCAGTTCAGCCCGTTACGGAATCGCATGGGGTGTGATCGGCGCAGCCATGGACTGTTATGACGCTGCTGTCCGGTACTCTCTTGAGCGGCACCAGTTCGGCAAACCAATTGCTTCCTTCCAGCTTCAGCAGAAAAAACTGGCCGAAGCCCTCACCGAGATCACCAAGGCCCAGCTCCTGGCCTGGCGGCTCGGTCAGCTGCGTGATCAGGGCAAGGTAACCCCCGCACAAATCTCCATGGCCAAGCGCAACAACGTTGAAATGGCCCTTACGGTCGCCCGTGACCTTCGCCAGGTTCTCGGTGCCATGGGCATCACCCGCGACTATCCCATGATGCGTCACATGATGAACCTCGAATCGGTGATCACCTACGAAGGCACACACGATGTGCACCTGTTGATTACGGGGCAGGAGATAACGGGGATAGCGGCGTATAAATAAAGAAGAAAGACGAAAGAACAAAGATGAAAGAAAGAGCTAAGATTTTTAAGATTGCAAGACCCTCAAGACCGGGTCCGGAATCTTAACATCTTGAAATCTTTCTTCTTTCTTTCATCTTTGTTCTTTCGTCTTTTATCTTTAGTAATAATCCCCCCTCCCCCGCGTCTTATCCCAAAACCCGAAGTAATACCCTTATGAAAAACATATTCCTCTCTGCCGCCCTCCTAATTGCGGGCATGAATCTTCTTGGCCAGACCCCTGCTACAAACGATACCCTGCGCAAGGATGCGCTGAATGTATACATGGAGGCTACCGACTATTTCCGGAAGGAGATTCCCTACATTAATTATGTCCGGGATATCAGGGATGCGGATGTGTATATCATCTCAAGCTCCCAGCAAACGGGATCGGGAGGAAAGGAATTCAGCTATTTTATCCTGGGACAGAAAAAGTTTCAGGGAATGAAGGATACAGTAAGGTTTGTGAGTTCTGCCGATGATACCGAGGAACAAATCCGCACAGGGCAGGTGAGAATGATTAAGCAAGGCCTGATGAGATACGTGCTCATGACACCCCTGTCCAAAAATATCGATATTCGATATACGGAACCGCTTTCAGAAACCGTAAACACCGACAAATGGAATTCCTGGGTCTTCAGTTCCAGCCTTAGCGGGATGCTCAACGGCCAGAAAAGTTATAACACCAACCAGATATTCGGCAGCTTGTCGGCCCGGAGAATCACATCGGACTGGAAAATAGACCTGGATGTGGATTACAACCTCAATCTGGATAAGTTCATCATTGAAGGAGAAGAGATCACCAGCATCAATAACGGACGGTCCTTTGAGGCCCTGGTGGTCAGAAGTCTCGGTGAACATTGGTCCTATGGAGGAGAAATCGAGATCGAATCTTCAACCTATAGCAATTACAAACTGAAGATCACTGCCATGCCCGGCATCGAGTACGATATTTTTCCCTATTCCGAGTCCACCCGCCGGCAACTCCGGTTGCTCTATAAAGCCGGATATCAGTACCAGAGTTATATGGATACCACGATATACGACAAACTTCAGGAAAATCTCTGGGGGCACCAGTTCAGTGCAGCTTATGAAGTGGTTCAGAAGTGGGGTTCCATTGACCTTTCAGCCTACTGGTTCAACTATCTTCACGACTTCTCCAAAAACAATCTCTCCCTTAACGGCTCATTCAGTGTAAGGATTGCCAAAGGATTAAGCCTCCAGATGGGCGGCGGTGCCAGCATCATCCACGACCAGCTGTCGCTCGTCAAGGGCGGCGCCACCACCGAGGAAATTCTCCTGCAGCGAAAAGAACTGGCCACCCAATACCGCTATTTCACCTTCTTCGGCCTCTCCTATACCTTTGGCTCGATCTACAACAATGTCGTCAATCCGCGCTTCGGCGGCAGCAGCGGGGGGATGACGATTTCGATTAACTAAGGGAATAATTATTAATTATTTTTAAATTGTGTGGCTAATCAGTTGACTTATGGAATCAACTGAGCACACAATTTAAAAGCAATTAGCAATTATTTATTTTCATCATGAAAACAACCCTATCACTTATCCTTGGCCTGATGTTCTTTAGCGGTGTTATGGCCCAAACCACCCCGCCTTCGGCTCAATCGGTTCTTGATGAAGCTCTGGCCGTGGCAAAAGTTGAAAACAAGAATGTTTGCATCATGTTCCACGCCTCCTGGTGCGGTTGGTGCAAACGAATGGACTCGATCATGAATATGCCTGTAAACAAGCCATACTTCGAGGCCAACTGGGTAATACGGCATCTGGTTGTGGCTGAGAATAAGCCGGATCTAAAGAAAAATGAGAATCCGGGGGGCATGGAATTGCTGGTCAAATATGCAACCGTTTATCAGGGTATCCCCTACTGGCTGGTTTTCAACCCGAAAGGACAACTTCTATTCGACTCAAAAATGCCCGCCAAGGACAAAACAGGCATGGACATCCGCACCAATACCGGCTGCCCGGCTGCTGCCGACGAAGTGGAGTATTTCGAATATGTGATGAAGCATACCACGAAGCTCACCGCCGAAGAGATTTCGAAGATCGGGGCTACTTTCCTGCTGAAGAGGTGACTTGCAGGGGCTCTCTGATGTCATCCTGACGGAAGTCAGGATCTCCCGCCAGTTGCTCCGAGGCTGGGGATCCTGACTTTCGTCAGGATGACAGTTCTGGCCCAACCGGCAACCGGAAAATGGCAACCGGCAACCGTTCTTAACCGGCAACCGGCAACGTTCATCTCCCAACCTTATAAAGTGTCGTCTTCGTCCTCAAATACAGGGCCCCGTCAACAATTGCTGGGGAGGCCATGAACCCGTCGGGAAGGCGGTTTTCACCTACTTTGACGAAGGAATCGCCCGGCCGGAAGACCGTGGTGAGCCCGGATTCGTCAAACGTATAAACCAGGCCACCCACATAAACCGGCGAGGCCGAGGTTTCCAGTCCCACACGCTCGCTCCAGATCTCGGCACCCGTATCGGGATTGAGGCATTTGGCCTGCCCTGCTGTATTTATCATGTAAAACCTGCCGTTAATAAACAGGCCTGAGGAGCGTGCGGAAAGATTCCGTTTGTTCATCCATCTGAGCCCCTCGGCGGTGCGATCCCCGGCTCCGCCAGGTTTAATCGCCACCACACTTGAATGGCTGAATCCGGTATTGAAGAAAACCAGTCCGTTGCCGGTTACCGGCATGGAAGATCCTGAGAATCCCTCATATCTGACCCGCCAGATTTCCCGGCCGGTCAATGGCTCATAGGCCATCACCGCATGCGGCCCGGGACTGATCAGCTGGTCCTTACCATCCACCTGAACAATGACCGGGGTGCTGAAGGCCTTCCGCGCATCTGGGGTGAACCCGCTCAAATCCAGTCCCCGCGGGGTGTTCCAAATTGTTTTTCCGGTCCTTTTGTCCAGTGCGGTCACATATTGCAGATCCTGCCCGTCAAAAGTCAGGATCAAGAGATCCTTGTATATGAAGGGAGAGGATCCGGGACCTACCCCATGGTCGCACTGCAGGTCCTTTCTTTTCCAGATAACCTTTCCTGATCTGGTATCCAGGCAGGCGGTCCCATACGCTCCGAAATGAACATAAATCCGCCCGGGCTCCAACACCGGTGAAGGAGAGGCATAACTGTTCAGTCCATGCTGCTCCTGCGGAAACTCAATTTCAAAAACCTCAATATTATGAACGATTTTCCCGTCTTTTTCTTTAATCCCGATAACCTGCACCTTCTTCCCATCCGGTACCGACGTGGTCAGCCAAATCATTCCGTCCATCACCACAGGCGAGGACCATCCGCGTCCCGGGACCAGAGTCTTCCATACAATATTCCTGGTTTCGCTCCACACCACCGGAATATCCCCAGCTGTGCTGGTGCCGTTCCCGGACGGGCCACGGTATCCCGGCCAGCTGTTTGCAGGATATTGCGCCATTGTTGTTGCAGCAAACAAATACAGCGTGGGAATTGTTAGTATTTTTGGCAGGTGCATCGGGTAAAAATAAGTATTCTGTAATTATCCCGGTACCCCTACGTCTAAAAGTATAAACCAAACAAAATCCTTATGAAACTTCGTACATTTCTCCTTTCCTTCTGCCTTGTGCCTTTTGCCTTGTGCCTTCTGCCTTATCAAGTCTCCGCCCAGGTTCCGGCAAAACTCATGAAATACATGGACGTTTCTGATAATCAGATCACCTTTGTTTACGGGGGAGATATCTGGGTAATGCCAAAATCAGGCGGAACCGCCTCCCAGATTACACATTCGCCGGGAGAAGAATCCTGGACGCGCTTCTCCCCCGACGGGAAATTCATCGCCTATACGGCATCCTACAATGGGAATGCGGATGTATATGTAATCCCGGCCACAGGCGGACTGCCCGTCAGGGTAACCTACCATTCGTTCGGGGATCAGCTTATCGACTGGCATCCCGACGGCAAGCGGCTTCTCTTCTCCTCGGCACGTGAAAGCGGACGGGGCGCCTTGGCGAATCTCTACCTCGTTGATGCTGCCGGAGGATTTCCGGAGAAACTAAAGGTTCCCTATGCAGTCCTGGCCAGCTTCTCGCCCGATGGCAGCCAGCTGGCATATATCACGCGGATAACCGAGAACTATCCCTTTAAAAGGTACCGTGGAGGAATGGCTTCCGATATTATCGTGTACGACCTGGCAAAAAACAGCGCGGTCAACATTACCAATAACAATGGT
Source organism: Bacteroidetes bacterium GWF2_49_14 (assembly GCA_001769295.1). Classification (GTDB taxonomy): domain Bacteria; phylum Bacteroidota; class Bacteroidia; order Bacteroidales; family UBA12481; genus UBA12481. The sequence continues at coordinate 25,521 of MEOR01000026.1, forward strand.
ATTGACGGAAAACCGACCTGGGTGGGAGACAAAATCTATTTTCTCTCCGACCAGGATGAAAACATGCGACTGAATATCTGGGTTTATGATACCAAAACCAGGCAGACCAGTCAGATAACCAGAATCAAGGATTTTGATATCAACCACATGTCGGCTGGAAAAACCGATATCGTTTTCGACGCCGGCGGGACTCTTTTCCTGATGAACCTGGCCTCGCAGAAATATGAACCGGTGGATGTGAACGTAGTTTCCGATCTGTCAGTAGAAATGCCGAGATCCTTAAATGTGGGTCAGCAAATTAATGGTGCCACTGTTGCACCGGGGGCAAAAAGGATTGTTTTCCAGGCGCGTGGTGAACTGTTCAATGTACCGGCGACGGAAGGATATGTGATCAACATGACCCGTTCCAGCGGGGCTTTCGACCGCGATCCGGCTTGGTCGCCGGATGGAAAAACCATTGCATTCTGGAGTGACCGCGACGGAGAATGGGAAATCTGGCTGCAACCCGCAACAGACAACTCACAACCAAAAAAACTGACCAAACGGGGCAAGGGCTACGGATATTCCCTGAACTGGTCACCCGACAGCAAGAACATTGCCTTTATCGACGAAACCAGCACCCTGTTTGTGATCGATGCGGAAAACGGAAAAACCCGGACGGTCAGTCATACCCTCTATGCTGTCGGTCACGGATCTTCTCAGGGCTACACTCTTGCCTGGTCCCCCGATTCCAAATGGCTTGGATTTACCAAAAGCGTGGAAAACACGAACACAGCGGTTTTTCTGTACAACATGGAAACATCTGATTGCAAACAGGTTACCAGCGGTTTCTTCAATGACGGAGACCCCGTTTTCAGCACCGATGGGAAATACCTGTTCTATCTGACCAGCCGCAGCTTTTCAGCTCTCTATTCTGATATGGGCGACGGAACCTGGGTGTATCCGAACTCGACACAGATCGCGGCAATCAGCCTGGTAAAAGACGCCCCTTCGCTCCTTTCACCAAAAAACGACGAGCAGGAGGAGAAAAAGGCTGTGAAGGACACGGCCAAAGTGGTTGTAAAAGTTGATTTTGAAAATATTGAATCCCGATTGGTGATCCTTCCGCCCAAGGCCGGAAACATCAGGGGAGTCATGGCCTTTGAAGGCAAGATCGTCTATTTCCGTTCACCCAACTCCGGTTCCGGTGAGCGCTCCTCCTCTCTTGTGGTGTATGATTTCACCACCCGTGAAGAGAAACCGGTGATGGCCGATGTGAGCATGGCTATAATTTCAGCAGACCGGAAATCACTCCTGGTGAGCAGTCAGGGTAAATATGGGATCATCCAGCCGGCAGCCGCCCAGAAGATTGACAAGGCGGTGCCAACCGGCGACCTCGTAATGCAGCTTGTACCCAAGGAAGAGTGGCGCCAGATTTTCACCGATACCTGGCGCAGGCACCGCGATTTCTTTTATGATCCCAACATGCAGGGGGTTGACTGGAACGAGATGCGCTCCCGGTACGGAGCCTTGATTGATTACGCCCGTACCCGGTGGGATATCAATACCATCCAGGGGCAACTGGTTTCCGAACTCGCAGCCGGCCATACCTACAGCTCTGGTGGCGACCTTGAAAGCGTCAGGCCGGTTCAGACCGGGTTCCTGGGGATCGACTGGGAACTTTCGAACGGGCTTTACCGGATTAAGAGAATCGTGACTCCTGCAGCCTGGGATACTGATACCCGCTCTCCATTCGACCTGCCGGCCGCCAAGGCAGGAGTCGGGGACTACATCCTGGCTGTAAATAATATCAGTCTGGATCCGAAAATGGATCCCTATGCTCCATTCGAGGGACTGGCCGGAAAAACGGTTTCCCTTACCGTCAGCAAGTCCGGCAAAACTGAAGAGAGCGAAAAGATTATCATCAAATGCCTTACCCCGGGTGAAGAATCCAACCTCCGGTACCTGGAGTGGATTGAGAACAACCGCAGGATGGTCGATAAGTTGTCCGGCGGAAAACTCGGATACATCTATATGTCGAATACCTCGACACAGGGCCAGTTGGAACTGGTTAAGATGTATTATGGGCAGCTCGACAAAGATGGATTCATTATTGATGAGCGGTTCAACGGCGGCGGCGCTTTGGCCGACCGCTTCCTTGAGCTTCTTACCCGGCCGGTGGTTTACAACATTCACTGGAGGATGGGCAAGGCCACAACCCAGCCGATCAAATCCAATAACGGTCCCAAAGGCATGCTGATCAACGGTTGGGCCGGGTCAGGCGGCGATGGGCTGCCATGGGCATTCCAGGAGCTGAAAGCAGGACCGATCGTGGGTGAGCGCACTCTCGGCATTCTCGTGGGGCCCGCCACCGGGCATTCACTGATCGACGGTGGGAGTATCACGGTTCCCGACGGAAGGCTTTATGACAATGACGGGCACTGGTTCTGGGAAGGGGTAGGTGTTTCTCCTGATTTCCCGGTTTGGGACGATCCGAACATTCTCGTTCAGGGCCGTGATCCCCAGATTGAAAAAGTGGTGGAAGAGGTAATGAAGCTCGTGAAAACCGCTCCCGCAAAGATGACACCCTCTCCGAAGCTGGAGGACCGCACCGCTAAGGGATTAGGGAAGAAGAAGTAATATTTTCTCGCAACTACACTTTTGATATGAGATTTATCCGTTTTTTAGAAATCTTCCAAATTTCACAATCATTGCAGTATCTTTGGTATGATAATCTACTGATAATATTGTATTTAAAATTGGGCCTGATATTTGATTCAGCGGTTGGGACTAAATAGTAAAGATCTGAAAACATGAAAAGCATCATTCTTACCCTTATGGCCACCTTGCTCATGGTCGGTTGCGGACGTGAGATTATTCCTGATGAGGAACTGTCCAATAAGGACAGGATGAACAAACTGCAAATAAGCGATCCGTTGGTTTGGAATTCTCTGGTTGACCAAAGCATCAAAATTGACACCTCGGGGCTAGGATTGAAAGGCGCCAATGGCACCATGAAGATCTTTGAATATCCTGGTGACGGGAAGTATTACTACACGATTTTTGAAGATCTGTATCCTTCCCAGGGGGATTATGATTTCAATGACCTGATGCTTGAGTCACGCCTTTTCCTTGAGCCCAGAAAAAATGAAATTTCCGGGAGGCTCAATGCCACCATGTTCCACCGTGGGGGGACACTGAAGACACAAATAAGCCTGGCTTTCTATTCAAACAACGGGAAAAAGGGCTATGAGATTATCCCCAATGAACAGATCCGGATTAACGATGTCGACCTGACTGGCCAAGAGCCTTACGCAATGGATGTTCCCAAGGCTGGAGCTAATTTTGACATAAATTTCATCCTTTCGAAGGGCGAGGTACCCATCGACAATATTTGGGTTTCCTGGTTTATTCAAGTGGAGTCAGGTGGTGAAGTCCGGGAAATACACACTGCAGGTTTCCCTCTTTACAAGGTTAATAAATTTGAGATCCCGCAGCGTGACTATCTGACCCAGAATAATCTTCCATGGGGATTGGAAATCATGGCTGAGAGGTTTTACGTTCCATTGGAGAAGACCTTGTTCCTTGATGCCTTCCCGGAATTCAAGGTTTGGGCTGAATCAGGTGGTGATGAAAACACTGAGTGGTTCAAAAATCCCGATTTGAAGTACATAAATTAGGCCTGATCTACAAGAAATAAACCCGATTAACGCTGTCATTCCGGCGACTCTCACGCTGTCATTCCGGCGAAAGCCGGAATCCCCCTGCAATTGTCGGGGGATTCCGGCTTTCGCCGGAATGACAGCGTGAGCGTATCGGCGGTCTGCCGTCTGCAGTCTGCGATCCTCCCTCACCCCCTCTTCCTGTAGCTCCACACGGCCCACCCGTTGAAGAAAACGGCGAATCCACTGAGTGCAATGAACTGGGGTACCAGCTCATGGAAGGTGCTGCCTTTGAGGTAAACCAGCCTCATAACCTGCATCATATACTTGAGCGGACTGATGCGGCTTACCGATTGGGCCCAGTCGGGCATGGAGGTAACCGGTGTATAGAGTCCGCTCAGGAAAATGAAGGTGATGATAACGAAGAACATCATGAACATGGCCTGCTGGATGGTGTTTGCATAGTTGGAGATCACCAGACCGAAGCCTGAGAAAGCCAGCACAAACACCGAGGCAAACAGGTAAATCGTGGAGAAATGGCCTGTCGGTACCAGTCCGTAAAAAAGCCAGGCCACAAAGAAACAAACGGAGAGAACGACAAATCCGATGATCCAGAAAGGGATGAGCTTTGACAGGATAAACTGGAATTTACTTACCGGGGTCACATTCATCTGCTCCATGGTTCCCTTCTCCTTCTCACCCACGATGTTCAGGGCCGGAAGAAAGCCGCACACCATCGCAAGCATCATGACCATCAAGGCGGGAATCATATAAATCGTATAGCCCATGTGCGGATTGTAACGAAACGTTGGAATGATCCGGGCCGCTGCGATCACTTCGCCACCCGCGCCCTGGATCCATTCACTCCGCACCTCCGCACTGAAGTCGGTCATGATGCTGGCCAGATAGGCGCTGCCCAGGCCGCCCTTCATGCCGTTCACCGTATTGGCTGAGATCATCACACCTGTTTTGCGGTCGTTAACCAGTTCCGGTTCAAAACGCGGCGGGATCTCCAGCACAATATCGGCCTTGTCAAGTTCAACACTTTCGATAGCCTGCCTGTAATCCGCAGCCACAGTGGTGATCCGGAAATATCCGGAGGAGGCGATCTTCTGGATCAGTCGCCCGGAATAGGGGCTGTGACTGTTATCCACCACGCTCAGGCTGATCTTTTTAATGGAGAAGTTTACCGCCAGCGGGAAAATAGCCAGGGCAACAAAGGGAAATACAATGACGAATTTCGGCAGGAACCGGCTCCGGAAAAATTGTTTAAATTCCTTTTCGAGCAGATATTTCAACATGGCTATTCCAATCGGGTTTTAAATCTCTTCAGGCTTACGGCAATCAGGACCACCGCCATGGAACCGAGTATCAAAAGTTCCCTGGTGATGGATGAGTAACTCAACCCCTTGATCATGATCTTCTTGACGGCCATAATGAACCATTTGGCCGGAATGATCTCAGAGAGTGCGCGCAGCAACCAGGGCATATTCTCCAGGGGGAACATCATCCCCGACAGCAGGATGACCGGCAACATCAGGACCATCCCCGAAATCAGGAGGGCCACGAGCTGCTTGTCAACCACCGAGGAGATCAGGATGCCCAGGGAGAGGGAGACAAATATGAAAATCAGGGAGAGGATAATCAGCCAGAACAGGCTTCCGGCAATCGGTACATCAAGCACAAAAACCGATAGCAAAAGAATGGTAGTGAGGTTGATGACCGACATAAAGAAATAGGGAACGGCTTTGGCGAGGATCACATAGATCGGTTTCATGGGCGATACCAGCAGCACCTCCATGGTTCCCAGCTCTTTCTCCCTCGCAATCGAAACGGATGTCATCATGGCGCAGATCAGCATCATGATCATCCCCATAACCCCTGGCACAAAATTGTAGGCCCCCTTCATCTGTGGATTATAAAGCAGCTTCACTTCAGGTGTGATCTGGTAGGGCATCGCGCCCCCTGTCCGGCTGATCAGCTCCTGCTGGCTCGCCGCGATAATGGCCGTTGCATAATTCACCACCACACTGGCATTGTTCGGGTCCGATCCGTCGGCCAGCAGCTGGATCTGTGCCTCTCCGGTATGAACCAGATTTTCGTAAAACCGTTCGCTGAAAACCACCAGCAGCCCGATGCGCCCCTGCCTGAACACACTCTCAATGTCATCCGGACTGCTGAGTTCGCGTGTGATCTCAAAAAACTCACTGGCCTCCATCCGGTTGAGGATCGCCATGGTTCCGGCATCTTTGGAAGGATCGTAAACCGCAATCTTCGTGTTTCGAACTTCGGTGGTGATCGCAAAGCCAAAGAGTGTCAGCATCAGGATTGGCAATAGAAACAGGATCGCCATCGTGAGCGGATCGCGGAAAATATGATAAAACTCTTTTCTGATGAAAGCCTTGAACTGCTTCATGTTAAGCTCCGTTGCGCCTGGCCTTGCGGGCCAGCTGGTGAAACACCTCATCCATATTTTTCGCCTCAAACTGCTCTTTCAGTTTTTTCGGGGTATCCAGCGCCTCTATTTTTCCGTCTACCATTATGGAAACCCGATTGCAGTATTCAGCCTCATCCATGTAATGTGTGGTGACAAAAACCGTGATCCCCCGGTCAGCCGCATCGTAAATAAGCTCCCAGAACTGCCGCCGAGTCACCGGGTCTACCCCGCTCGTAGGCTCATCCAGGAATACAATCCGCGGATCGTGCACAACAGCCACGGAAAACGAGAGCTTCTGCTTCCATCCCAGAGGAAGCTCACTGACCAGCGTATTTCTCTCGCTGGTGAAACCAAGCCGGTGAAGGATTTCATCGGTTTTTGGCCCGATCTCCTTCGCGGGTACGCTGTAAATTCCGGCATATAGCCTGATATTCTCCCAAACCTTCAGGTCCTCGTACAGGGCAAATTTCTGACTGAGATAACCGATGTTTGCCTTGATTTGCTCGGGCTGTTTCCAGATATCAAACCCGGCAACCGATCCTTTCCCGGAAGTAGGCTTGCTCAGTCCGCAAAACATCCGGATGGCCGTGGTTTTACCCGCTCCGTTGGCACCCAGAAAACCGAAGATCTCCCCTTGCGGAACCTCAAAAGTGATCCTGTCAACCGCCTTAAAACTGCCGAAAGACTTGCATAGATTCTCAGCTACGATGACATTCATAATTCAATCTTGTTTGCAGCCAGGTTCATAAAGCAATCCTCAACCGTTGCGGTAATCGGCTCTACCCCGATATCCGAGTGGCCCAGCCCTGCGAGGTATGCCGCAAGCTCTTCCGGCTTAAGCAGACCCGCCTTCAGGGTAACATGATGAGCATCGCCAAAGGCATAACAGGTTTCTACCTGCGGGTGCCTGCGCAGATCGGTCAAAAGCTTTGACATTGAAAGGCTGCGGACCGCCCAGAGAGCATCCGTAAACTGTTTCGCCAGCCCTGCAGGGGTTTCGATTTTAAGTAAGCGACCGTGCTGCATCAAAGCGATGCGGTCGCACAAGCCGGCCTCATCCATATAAGGGGTGGAAACCAGGATCGTGATCTGCTCCTTCTTGAGTTTCACCAGCATTTCCCACAGATCACGGCGGGATATCGGATCCACGCCGGTGGTGGGCTCATCCAGGAAGAGTACTGTTGGCTTGTGTATGAGTGCGCAGCAGAGGGCAAGCTTCTGTTTCATACCCCCCGAGAGGGCACCTGCCCGGCGCTTCTTAAAGGGCTCGATCTGCTCGTATATATCCCGAATGAGTCCATAGTTCTCTTCGATCGTGGTATTGAAAACCGTGGCAAAGATCTTTAGGTTCTCCTCCACAGTGAGATCCTGATACAGGGAGAACCGGCCGGGCATGTATCCCACACGCTGACGGATCTTCCTGAAATCCTTTACGATATCGAACCCATCCACCTCGCCCGCGCCGGAGTCGGCGAGCAGGAGGGTGGTCAGGATCCGGAACAGGGTGGTCTTCCCCGCCCCATCCGGACCGATGATCCCGAAAAGTTCCCCCTGATTCACTTCGAAACTGACGTTCCGAAGGGCTTCCACCCTGCCAAATTTTCTACTAATATTTTGAGCGACAATGCCTTTCATCAGTCGGCAATTTTAAAACCGCCATACATTCCGATCTTCAGGTACCCGTCATTCTGAATCCTCACTTTCACGGCATACACGAGGTTTGCCCGCTCATCCTGCGTCTGGATGGTTTTCGGCGTAAACTCCGATTTGCCCGATATCCATTCGATTGTACCGGCATACTCCCGTTTGGCATCCGTGCCAAAATCAGCAAAAACCTTCACCCCCTGCCCGATTTTCATCTTGCTGAGCTGTGCGGAAGTGACGTAGGCCCGGAGCAACATGCGGTCAAGATCGGCCAGCTTGAACAGGGCCTTACCCGGAACCGCCACCTCCCCGGCCTCCGCATATTTAACCAGTACGGTTCCCTTGATCGGAGCGATAATCCTGCACTTGCTGAGCTGGTCGGTGAGCTGGTCCACCTGGAATCCAAGTGCTTCCTTGTCGCTGGCAATCCCCCGGTCGGTAATGGACAAGGTGGATTTCTGCGCATCGAGCTGCTTCTCCAGCAGGGCTATCTGCGCATTCAGGTCGTCGAGCTGCTTCTGGTTGGCGGCATTGGCTTTCAGGAGCTTCACCACCCGGGTCTTTTCCGATTTTGCCGTGGCAATCTGCTGCTCCAGGGCAGCAACCTGCTTCCGGCTATCGGGTCGCCGCGTCTCAATAGCCTTCATGCTGGCCAGCGTCTGCATCTTTTTGAGATAGAGCTGCACGCTGTCGATGTATCCCACCTGTTGTCCCGACTCAATAACCTGGCCTTCCAGCACCGTGAACTCCATCAGTTTTCCGGTGGCTTCGGAGGAAACGATGATTTCCGTGGCCTCAAAAGTCCCGTTGGCATCAAGGCTCTCTTTGGTTTTCCCGCAGGAGACCAGCCCCAGGATTCCGGCTGCCACAAAGGCATAGCGTATCATTTTCATGGTATTCCGTTTAATTGTTTTTCAGATTTTTAAGATTATATACCGATATCAGGAGCTGCATCTCATGAACCGCACGCTCCTGCCGGGCCATATCCTCCGCCTGGATGTCACGGATCAGTTCTGTAACCGAGAGGGTACCGTTTTCCACCTTTACCTCTGAGGATTGCCGGATCCTTTGTCGTAGCATGATAATCTCATCGTCGCGGCCGATCATCTCCCGGATCTTGCTAATCTCGGCATTCTGCTGGATTCCGGCCAGATTGCTGTTGTACAGAAAGACATTCTCCTGAAGATCAACTAACTGACTACTGACTCCCAACTTACCCAGACTATTTTTCTGCTGGTAATAGTTACTGAGGTTCCAGGTGAGCCGGGCGCCGCCGATATAAAAAGGCGAGAATTCATTGTTCAGGATATTCAGTCCGGGCTTACCATACCCACCCTGAAGGTAAAGACCAAACCTGGGCATATTGTCGGCCCGGATCGCATCCTGCTGACGATCGAGAAGGTTTCTCTGCGACTGAAAAAGGTTCAGTTCCGGACGGTTATTCCCGGCCGCTTCGCCGGTGAAAGCATTCATATCCGGCTTACTGAAAACCATCTCCGTCCCAACCGGTTCTGCGATCATGACCGAAAGCATCCGGAGGTAGCCGGACTCTGCCGACTTTAGCTCGGTTGTGCGCTGGGCTGTCCGCAGCTGCTCAACCTCCAGCGCATCCAGGTCGGACTGGCCGGCGATGCCGCCGTTGATTCCTGCCATGACCCTGTCAATGTTATTCTGCCACCCGGCCTGCAATATCTCGTTCTGCCGGAGCTGTTCCCGAATGACCAATATTCCGAAGAAAAGCTGGTTGATCCGCTCGTTCAGTGCGTACAGGGCAACCTCCAGACTCTGGCGGTCGACCTCGGCCGACTGGTCAATGATCTGCTTCTGCGCCCGGATCGCGCCACCGTCCCACAGAACCTGGGTTACCTCGGCAACAGCCTGGTACTGGTCTTTGGAGAGGGAAAACGCCGGAATGCCCGGGATGTTGATGGGGATCTCCGTAACCTCCGACTGATAGCTCGCCTTGGCCATAACTGAAACCTGCGGCAGGTAGCCACGGGAGGCATTGGACAGGTTATACTCAGCCGACCGGTCGATCAGCCCATACTGCCGGATCAGCGGATAATTGGCGCGGGCTTTCTCACGGCAGGCATCCAGCGTCAGCTGGCCGTAAGCTGCCGGAGATTGCATCAGAAATGAGGCAAGCACGGCAAATAGTAACAGTCTCATATTCAGTCCTTTTAAATTTCAATTCCGATAAAATCCGTTCAATAGGGACGTAAACTTCTAAGAATAATCGTTACGTTCTCCTCTCTTCGCCGCTCAACCATCTGCTCAAATTCCTCATCGGAAATCCCCGTGAGCGTTTTGAAAATCGGGCTTGCCAGAAACAGGAATACATTCAGCGAAAGCATCGTCATCAGAAGGTCAATCATGCTCACCGGCCGGATATTACCCCGGGCGATCTCCGCTTTGAGTTCCGCCTCCATGGGCTTGACAATGCCGAGAGGAAAATCCTTGATAATTTCACGGAGAGCCAGCAGCCGGGGCGGATTGGTGATCATCTCGTTAAAAAACAAAAAGGGAAGGCGGGGATTCTCCTTCAGCATATTGTAATGCGCCTCGATCTTATGCCGCAGTTTCTCCTCAAACGACAAATCCGGACGGTCGGCTTGCAGCAGGTTGGCCACCATCATCCTGGCCTTCTTTTCAAAAACGGAAGTGAACAGCTTCTCCTTGGTGCGGTAATAATAATGAACCATCGCCTGATTGCATCCCGCCACCCGCGCGATCTCGGTGGTGGAGGTGAGCGCAAAGCCCTTCTCCAGGAACAGGCGCTCAGCGGCCTCCAGAATCGCTTGTTCGGTTGAAATATCAGTATGGCTCTCCATCTTAATTCAATTATTTAACTAAGCTATTTAATAGAGCTATTAACTGCAAATTTAAAACACTTTTATTGAAACCTCCAAATGAAAGTTTAATTTAACTGGGAATTTTTAAAGCAAACTCCATGAAACTCCGAATCCCGGCCACTATTGCTGTTTTTACCCTGATGCTTGCGCTGGCAGGCTTCATGAAGGAACAACCCAAAGGTTTTCTCAAGGGAAACCTGCATACACATTCCTACTGGAGCGATGGGAACACGTACCCTGAAGAGGTGGCCCGATGGTACCGGGATCATGGATATCAATTTCTTGCGGTAACCGATCATAATATTCTCCAGGAAGGCCGTAAAACAAAGGTTGTCGGCAAGGATACGGTTGTGCTGAAGCAGCTGGTCGAATACCGGTCTGAGTTCGAAAAGCAGGGGGTGTTTCTTATTCTGAACTCCGAAGAGATTTCAGATGCATCGGAGAAAAAGCCGGTACACCTGAACGGATTTAATCTCACCCGCCTGGTGAAGCCTGCCGGGGGAGCCACTACCGGTGAATGTACGGAGGCGAATGTCAAGGTGATCCGCACTGCCCTGGAAAACTCCGGAACGCCCGAATGGATCATGGTGAATCATCCCAATTTTGTCTGGGGGCTTAAAACCGAAGATCTTGCGCGCTGCGGTGCCCGGTTTTTTGAGGTATTCAACGGTCACCCCTCGGTCAGAAATTACGGGGATTCGGCCCATCCTTCCACTGAAGTGATGTGGGACCGGGCGAATAAATGGCGGATCGACAACGGGGTGCCGCTTTTACTCGGCACTGCCACTGACGATGCACATCAGTATGACCAGTACGCGGTTGGCAAAGCAAACCCGGGCCGCGGATGGGTGATGGTCAGGGCAACGGAGCTAACCCCCGTGGCACTTTATCAGGCTATGTATTCCGGGGATTTCTTTTCTTCCACGGGTATTGAACTGAATGACTTCACCAGCAGCCGCAAGCGACTGAATATCATGATAAAAGAGCAGCCGGGTGTAACCTATAAAACCGAATTCATCGGATGGGTCCAGGGCAAGGATCAGCCCGAGATCCTGAAAACTGTGGCCGGAGTGAACGCTTCCTATAAAAGGACCGGCAAGGAGCTCTTCCTACGGGCCCGGATAACTTCCAGCAAACCCAAGGCCAATCCATTCGCGGTAGGGGATGTTGAGATGGCGTGGACTCAGCCGGTTCAGTAAGCCTGCCGCCAGGCGCCCCGGGCTGAAGCTCCCGGTCGAAAATAGAAAAACTGAGTGTATCGAGCTTGCCTTGGGGGACAATACAGACCGCATTTCCTTCTTTATTAACCGTAACGGTAAACATAATGTGCAATTCCGTGTTAGCATTATTATCACGGTAATTTACACAAATCGTGAGACCTTCACAAAAACCTCGTGGGTCTGTGAATTAAAAGCGATTAGAATCACTGAATCGGTTTTGCTTGCTCAGGCACCCAATCCCTTTTCACGCTTTCATCAAGTTTTCAATAATCTGAAAAAGGGAGCACTATAATGAGCACTATTAAAAGAGTATTACTGATTCTGAGCCTGACCCTGTCAGGTGCAGAACTGTTTTCACAAGCCGCCAGCATAACCTGGCCTCTAACTGCCACTATCAATCCCAATGTGCCGGTTGGGAACATTCAGGGATCTCCACAGATCCTGGGTCCCGGTCCGGCTCCCCTAATGTCGGTTTTTTCTTATACTGGCGGACAGCGACTGGTTCTGGGCACATTAGGATCCTATGGCTGGCCGGCCGGTTCGGTTGATTTTACCCGATATATCCAGTTTGATGCCAGTCCGGTTTCAGGAAATACACTGACCGTTAACTCCGTGTCGGTGAATTACGGCGATAATCCGCTCGCGGCAAACTTTCACATCATTAAATCTCAGGTTTATTATTCAACCGATTCCTGGGCCAATCAAACACAGTTAACCACCACGCCGCTCGACTACCTGAATTCAGGCATGACTCCGTTTGTAGCTTCCGGACTCAACGAAACGGTTAGTGGCAGTCAGTCCTTTTCCGTCAGGATTTATCCCTATTCGGTCTCCGGTAGTGTCGCAAATACCGCTTCCTTTGCCATTCATGATACTTTTGTTATCAATGGCACTACGGACGGAGGAGAGGTTTCATCGGTATGTACAGACTTTGAGGATGGAACGAATAACGGATGGCAGGTCAGCAATGCGGGCTCCTCAATTTTATTGGCGGATGGAAACCATTACCTGGAAACCACTGACCAATCGGGCGCATCATCACTGGTTAATCAGAGTAGGCCACTTACGGGTGACTGGACCACTCTTTTTGCAGGTGGATGCGGGTCCTTGTGCTTCGATGTAAACTTCCTGTTCCCGGGATTTCCTTTTGGAGGGGTTAATCCTCCGAATACCATGACCCCCTATATTCATATTAAAGGCAATGGTTTCTCAGCCAGTTTCGTGATAACCAATCCTATTACGGCAGGTTCAGGCTGGCACTCCTATTGTGCTCCACTTGCCATGCAGCACTCCGACGGGACACTACCCGAAAATGCCGATGGACATTGGGTGATGGGGGTCGGCACAAACAACGACTGGAACTCTCTTCTGAGTAATGTGACGAGCATACATTTTCCGATTGACCCAACCAGCTACCAGGGAGAAAAGTTTGGATTCGATAATATTTGTCTCCATAATACCGGCGATTGCGGAGATAGCGGCGTGGTCTGTGACTCATTGAAAGCTTCTGTTTCAAAGGTTACTGAAGGAGACTGCTGCTGGAATCTTACACTAACGCATCCTTCGAATACGGCTGGGATCAAAGGAATCCAGTTCCTTGCACTGACACCCAACACCTTTGTCACCGGTGGTTCCCAGCTTGCTTCCGGACAAACCGGATGGCTCTTTGGGGCCAACAGTGCCACTGAATTCACGATTAAAAGACAAACCGGGGATATACCCGCCGGTGAGCTGACCAATTTTTTCAAGTTTTGCATCAATAAAGTTTCCTCCCCGCAGTATGTTGCAGTCAATTGGCTCGATGCTTCCGATTCGGTACTTTGCTCGACGCTGGTGACACTGGATTGCGAAATCCCGTGTGTAACGGTAGTGAGACAGGCCATCGAATGCGATGTAAACAATAACTGGTCGATGCAATTCTCTTTTATTAACAATGCATCCTATACGATCGGCGCCATTGAGGTCGACCATACCCTTCCGGCCGGTCTGACAGTAACCCCCGGCACCTCAGCCATCTCACCTGTTGCCACCGGTGGGAGCTCAGGACCTCACTCATTCACTATCAGTGGTGCCTTACCCAATACAACGGTTCAGCTCTGGTTTACCTTCACAAGTGCCGATGGTTGCTGCTCCTGCACCAGCCTGGTGGAGGTGGATATTCCTAACTGCCTCTGCAGCCAGGTTGGCGCAAGCCTGAAATCGGATCCGGATAATTGCTGCTCTACAATGAGCATTGTCAACACCTATTCCGGTGCATACTTTACCAATGTCCACCTTACCGCCCTTACCAGTGGCGTCACTTTCAGCAATTGGACTACCAATACTTCAACCGGCTGGTATTCACAAAATACATTTTCCTCCAATACGGTTGAGCTTGTCAACATTGGTAATGGATTCATTCCGGCCGGGAGTTCTGCCGATATCCTGGATTTCTGCCTGGCCGGCATCACCACATCACCGCAGCAGATCCTGGTGGAATGGATCCGCAATGATTCGGTTGAGTGCAGGGATACCCTCACCACCGAATGCACCACCCCTCCAACCCCGGCATTCTGTGTCCAGTTGGTGGATGAAACGCTGGAATGCCTGCGCGACGGAACTATCCGCTATAAATTCAAGGTCAGGAACAATTCAACCTATTCCACAACCGGTTTCCAACTGAATCCGCTCTCGCCTTCATCCGCGGCATTCAGTCCGTCGGAATTCAATAGTGTACCCATCGGACCTGGCATGACTTCGGCAGAACAAACCGTCATAATCAGCGGGACCTACGGAAGTGTGGAACTCTGCTATGAGATTGCCCTGTTCATGCACATTTATGAAAATGAGGAGCTGCAATACAGCTGGTGCTGCCACAGTGAGCAGGTTTGTATTACGATCCCCGATTGCGGCAGGGTGGATGATTGCGTGGAACCGCCGAAAGAGATGGTAGCATGGTGGCCTTTTGATGAAACCTCGGTAACCCGTGAAGGTTCCGTTTCTAATGACCTTGCCGGCTATAACAACCAGGGGGCCCGAACCAACGGACCGGTTCCGGTTTCAGGGGTTGTGCTGGGCGCACTGGAATTTGACGGAAAAGATGATTACGTTCAGGTTCCTCATCATGCCGAACTCAGTTTTGGTATTGGAAACTTCTCTTTTGATGCCTGGATCTGGACTAAAATGGATGAAGGAGTTCAAGATTTGGTGGATAAGCGAATCTCAGCGGTAGGTTATACGGGTTACAGCTTCTTCCTTAACAAAGGCAGGCTATCCCTGCAAATGAGTACCGGGTCTGTGACAAATTATGACTCCCCGTTACTGGTAGCCGATGGCAAGTGGCATCATATTGCAGTTACCGTTAACAGAAGGCAAAAAGATGGAATTACCTTTTACCTGGATGGTGTACCCACTCAATTCGGTGACCCGACACCCCATGCCGCTTCGCTGGATAATACGGGACCGCTGCGTATCGGGAGCCTCTCTTATGGGAATGGCTACCTGTTCACAGGAGTTTTGGATGAAATTGAGCTGTTCAACCGGGTCATCTCAAAAGATGAAATCAATTCCATTTTCGAGGCCGGAAAAGCCGGAAAATGTAAATCCAAAACCTCCGGAACCGGCAATGATTTGACAGGGGCACAACAGGGACAGATCACGGTTTACCCGAATCCCGCATCCACCCGGTTGTTTGTTGAGTTCGGGAACTCCGGAAGCCAGACGGCCGTTTTGAAAATCCATTCGATCCTGGGTGCCGAACTGGTGAATAAAAAGATCTCAGGCAGCCAGGCAGAAATAGATGTATCAGACTTGCCAGGGGGCTTTTATATTGTAAGTATGACCATCGGTCAGTTACAATCGGTTCGCAAGACGTTGATTATTGAGAGATAAGATTTATCCGATAATTGGAATTGAACGGGCTGGCCTTATCGCCAGCCCGTTTCTATTGTGCCGTCGATAATACCCTCCTCAATCCGGGTCAGCGCCGTCCGGATGCTGTCGGGGATCACCGCCTCAAAATCATGGAAGGGCGCCAGGCCCACCCCGCCATTCAGCAGGTTTCCGCTGACCGCGGTGCCGCCCTGCCAGCTTTCAGCATGATAACTTTCCAGGACATCAAACAACATCTGTCCGAGGTTCTTCATGCAGGACGTAAGCAGCACGGATCCCACCGCGGGGATCGAGATATATTGGTCAACATCTACGCCGATGGCCCATTTTCCAGATTCTTTAGCCTGATATAAAGCCCCGTTGCCCGTCTGTCCGGCAAAGGCGAAGATTACCGACGCCCCCTGCCGGATGGCGCTGTCGGCCAATTGGGCCCCCATCAGGGTGTCGGTGAAACTGCTTGCGAAGAATCCAGATACCTCAACACTTCTGTTGTATTTTGAATTGAAATACTCCACTCCCTTTACATAGCTCTGTGAAAACTGCAGGATTTCATATATTTCAGGGCCTCCTACAAATCCGGTGCGCGGAGATTCCGGATTCTCCTTATCGGCCCACCAGGCAGCCAGAAATCCGCAGGGAAATGAACTTTGGTCCACCTCAAAAATCACGCACTGGATGTTCGCCACTGGTTCTTCATACACATAATCGAGGATCACAAAATCGATATCCGGATTGGCTTCTGCTGCATGCAGGGTGGGCACGGCCGCATGGAAGCCGCAGGTGATGATCAGGTCATATCCGTACGCAACCAGCACCCCGATGTTGGTCGCTATGTCGCCCTCCAGCTCACAGGCCAGGGCATCACCTTCGAATCCAAATTCTTCCTGGGCCTCCAGAAATCCGGACAGAATATCCTGATTAAACCCGCGGTCGTCGAATCCGCCCAGGCCGCTGACCAGGCCGATTTTAGGAACCGGAGGATCATCCTTGCAGGAGCTGAATAATAATACCAGGGTAAAGCACACAGAAAAAACAACATAAGCTACCTTTTTCATAAAGAATCCGTTTTTAAGTAAGGTGAACTATTTTAATTATCATGTCACTTCAGCTTCATGACCACGATTGCCATATTGGCTACTCCATCGGCAGACTCAATAAGATCAGCAAGCCGGTCTCTTATGGCTGGCAATGTTACATTCCGTTGGCGTAAACAGGTTATATCGTGACTATCGACAGCCCAGCCCGGCATCACCCGCGCAATAATCTCCTTCTTGTCAGGATTATAATTGCTAATGTTAATCGGCTCGATGCCAAATACATCATTAATCACCGAGGTTTTCACCCAGGAATTATCTGCCGTATCACAGGCAATAGGCTGACCAATTGAGAAGGCTCTTTTTAACTTTTTGTCGTAAAGCACATTTCTTGACTCTCCCATATGGATCACATCGATAAACAGCCGGTCAGGAAGGTCGAGTACATCCATGATCATAGTGCAAATCGCCTGTTTTCCTGACGAATCAAATTCCGGCAGTCCAAATCCCATGCTGAAACAATGATTCTTTATGCCGATATGGTACTGTGGTTCAACCATCCCCTCTTTATCGATATAGTATAGAGTATCCTTGTAGGTCTCCCAGAAGCAAAATCCATCCTCGGAGCGGATCATCGACATGTAGGACAGGTTCGACATTGCCTCCTCAGGGTCGGCCGACCGCGGCAGGATTCGCTGGACAACCTTCAGGTTCAGATCGTAGGTCAGGATGCTAGCAAATCCAGGTACGGGCCTGGACGGACGCCGGAAGGTGACCATAAAATTCCCATTGTCCTTAAAGGCCATACTCACCAAGGTAAATGCCGGGTTGTCCTCTTTGAACCGGCGCTCACGGATATACTGCCCGTTGATGTCATACAGGATCAGTTTCCGGGTACTTTCATCCCCTACCACAATATACCTTTCATCCGGTGAAACCGCCACCATTCTTGGCCATACATATTCACCCGGGCCTTTCCCAACGCGTCCCACGTTACGGATGAACTTGCCGGAGCGGTCGAACAAATAAGCCTTTTTCTGAATATCGCATGCAAAGCAAATGAAATGATCGGTAAGTGTAAGTCCCATTGAATTAACAAAGTAGGCATCCTTTACCGTGTCAAGCTCAATGATCTCGACATCGCTGACCAAATCACTCAGACGAAAGTCGCCTGGCGTTTCCAAGGCTTGATTGAGATCAATTACCAGCACAGATTTGTTATTCGACTTTTGGCACCCTGCCAGGAATAGACAAGCTAAGAGCAAAGGGATTAGGACATGATTCATTGGTTTTGGTGTTTGAACCGGAAGATACGGAAAATTACTGAGGGCTATTTCGGATCTGCCCCGAAATGCCTCCTGAGATCGGGCTGCCGGTGGATCATGTCAAACCTCCACTCGCACAGAATCTTGAGCCTGTGTATCACGTTGGTAGTAACCTGATTATGGACAGCCTGCCAGGTTCGGTTGATGATTCCCTTCTTTGCCCACCCTTTTCTTCCGTAAAAATTGAACCCGACGATGATAAAGAGCCGGGTGGATTCAGCCTCGCCGAGTTCCGGAATCGAGGTTCTCACGTACATCGAGAAAAAGCCGATAGGATAGCCCCCGCTGCATCGGTAGAGCAGATACCGGGCATTGTCGAAATCGAAGGAGTCGGGAACGGTCTTGAAGCGGATGGCATTCATAAGGAACAGCGGAATCAGGTTAAATCCAAAAATATTCTTCATACCGAAGGGATATTTCGACCAGCCGAAAGGCAGTATCCGGATGTTTTCGAGTTTGTCATCAATCCGGTCGACCCGGGCCAGGTGGTTGGGCCAGCAGGTGGATTCTCCGCTCCACTTCAGCAATTCGTTGAATACATAGCTTGGCGGCGCATCCACCCCGATCTGGTGAATATTCAGGATCGTATAATCATCAGGCTTGATTCCAAGCCGCTGCAATATCCTTTTGTTGTAGTTTTCGCGGTCATCTTCGGTGGCGAAGCGTAACAGCGTGGCAGGTTTCGGCCGGTGGATCAGGAAATAGCTTATATCCGTAAACAAATTGCGACTCCTTTTGGGTGGTTTACGGTGAACGGGCTTCTCTGGCATCTGAACAGGTTTGAATCGCTACGATCTAAATTTAGTAATTTAGCAGTTAATACGTGACCCGTAACCATCATGAAACGTAACCGCCTGCTTAAAATCCTCCTTGGCCTCGCAGCATTGCTGCTGCTGATAAACGTTTTAACAACCGTGCTGGCCGGGCCATGGGCCGGGAAGAAGATCATAAGCCTGCTGAATGAAAAGAGCCTGATCTGGACCTTTGAACTGCGGAACGCCAAAGTTTACCTGATACCTACCCGGATCACCCTTACCGGAATTTCCATGAAGCCCAGGATGGAAACCGAAGGCAACCGATATCTGAACGGCGAAATCGGATCGGTAAAAATCATGGGAATAAACCTGTGGAAGGCTCTGTTTAAAAAAGAGATCGACATCCGGGAACTCTCCATTACCGGAAGTAGGGTTTCCGGTAAATTACCTGAATCGAAAGTATCCAAGAAGCCTTTGATCCTACCGGTTAACCTCAGGATCGGGAGGCTGGTTGTGGATCGTTTGGATTTGGCGGTGGAAAGCGAATCCTCCCGGCAGGCTTTAATGATTAAGGATGCCGGTCTGAAAGTCTTAGACCTTCAGGGTGACAAACTGGATACAGTTTCCCCTGCGATCATTAAAAAATTCGAATTCAGTGCGAATGAGATTATTACCGTTCCACCTGACAGCCTCTACACAAACACGGTTGGCAGGATTGACTATTCCTCTGAGGATGGAACCCTAACGGTGGACAGATTATCCATTCATCCGAATTATTCCGATGAGGCCTTTACCAAAAGGCATGAATTCCAGTCGGACCGGTTTGACGCAGCATGCATGAATATCACCCTCCGGGATTTTGATGCCCCGGCGTTTCTCGCCATCCGTACCCTGGCCTGTTCCCGTATCGAAATAAAAAAATTGGATCTGGATGTGTTCCGCGACAAACGCAAGCCGTTCAATCACAAGGTTAGGCCGGTATTCCAGGATATGATCCGAAACTATAAAGGAGTGCTTGACATCGATTCCATCCTTCTTGACGAAGGGAACATAACTTACAGGGAACATGCAGAAGCGTCTAACAATCAGGGAAGTATAAGTTTCAACGAATTGCATGCCGGGATTTATAAAATCACCAACAATCCCGCTTTGAAATCGGAAAACCCGGTGTTTCAGCTGAAAGGGGAGGCCCGCCTGATGGGCAAAGGAAAAATGACCATCCTTCTTAAAGCGGGATTATTCGACCCATCCCGCACCTTCCATTTAAGCGGCAGCCTGGCCGCCATGGATGCTGATGCCTTAAATCCGATGCTCGAAAACAGCGCACTTATCCACGTGAATTCAGGCCGGATTGATGCCATGAATTTCAGCTTATCTGCCAATAATACAAAATCGTCCGGCAGGATGACCTTGTTGTACCATGGATTGGAAATCGCAATGATTAACAGGAAAACGGACGAGACTACGGCTTTTAAGGAGCGGTTCATGTCATTCTTCGCAAACAGGAAGCTGTTGGATTCCAATCCGTTACCAAAAGATGAAGTAAGAGAAGGGCCCATTGATTTTGACCGGGATCCTGAACGGTTCCTATTCCATTACGCCTTCAAGTCGATACTATCGGGGATGAAAGGTAGCCTGGTAAAAGAATCCAGGAACACAAAAAATCAATAACCAATTAAAGCTTCAATCGTGCTACCGGGTACCGGCCGACCCACTTGTTTGCCAATCCGCATTGGGTGTATACAAAATACATCTGCGCAGTCCGGTTCTTTGAAATCTCCGGATGAGCTGCGATGGCATCGTCCAGCTTTTTACGGGCCTCGGGGTTCTCGGTCAGGTACTTGTAGATGCGGTCTTCCAGCACCGGATGCGGCGAGAACCATTCACGGTCCTCCAGGCAGGGATCGAAAAAGTTCCACCGGAAATAGGAATCGGCCCCTTCAGGCTCCAGCATGTTCACGATGAAATAGTTGGTCTCCTGGTTTACCCGGATCAGATAATCTCCCGCATAGTAGGGGATCGGCTGCACCTCTTTGCGGGTGGTGAAGCTTTCATGGAAATTATGGCCGTTGCTGGGCCTCGGAGACCAAACCAGGTTTTCAATGTAATAAACCTCAACCGTCAGAATGGTATCCTTTGGGAGGCGTTCCATTATGATCCCGTTGATTTCCAGGCGTTCAACCACCTCGCTCCAGGCCTGCGGAAGGATATAATAATCAGGGGCCGTAACGGTTTTTGCCGGCTCATAGTGATCATAAAAAGGAACCAGCATGGTAAAGGGTTTCGAATAATCGTAGACCGGCCGGTCTTCACCGGTGAGCGGACTCTTGTCGGTTCCCCTGCCAAAACCCTTGAATTCGATCATCTGGTAGCGGGTAGTATCAACCAGATAATCCAAAGCATACACTTTCTGTGATTTCACCTGCTCCTTCGATTCGGCCCTGACTTCACTGATTCGTGAACCGTTCTCTTCCGTGAACTCAATAAGCTTGTGGATGAACAGATAGATCGATTTAACCCGGTCTACATAGGGCTTGTAGCAATGGTTTTCGATCATCTGTGTAAATGTGTGAAAAAGAAGGGTATAGCCAGTTGAAAAGCGGGGTGTCTGTACATAATTTTCGATCCCCTGCTCGGGTGAATCGTTCGTGTATTCCGCATAGGGGATCATCTCATAGGGGGTGGACCGCATTTTTTCATACAGCGCCGGAATCATGGTTTCGGAGAAATAGTTCCCCACCTTTTCGGGCATGCTGTTGTGCTGGGCCGGAAGATAGGTGATCACATACTGATGATCGGATCCGTTGGTGGTATGGGTATCAAGGAAAATGTCCGGATCCCACTGCCGGAAAAGTCTGGCGAATGACCGTGCATTCTCCGTGTCCAGCTTGACAAAATCACGGTTCAGATCAAGGTTTTTGGCATTGCCGCGGTACCCGGGATTCAGCGGCTCCGGCTGATTGGTCCGGTGCCATCGGTTCTGATAAAGCAGGCCGCCTACGCTGTAAACCGGGATGATACAAACAACCGTGTTCTCAAGCAACTTGCGCATCCCGTCATGATTCCGGAGAATATCGTCGGCAATCAGCATCCCGGCCTCTATCCCTTCGGGCTCGCCGGAATGAATACCGTTGTTGATCATCACGATACGCTTCCCCGATTTACGTATCTGCATCGGGTCGAACTGCCGGTCTGAACTGATCACAAACAGGTGCAGGGGCTTTCCGCAATCCGTGAGCCCGGCTTCCAGCAGCTGAGCCTCCGGCCAGGCGCTGTCGAGCTTCTGGTAATTCGCGATCACCTCCGGATAGGACGTGCTTAGTTGCTGATCGTACTTCAGATGAATCAGGGATTCACTTTCCGCGGCCTGTTTTTGCCGGGCTTCGCAACTGCCTAACAATATGGCTGTTACAAATAATGCAAGTAGGTTTCGATACATACTAAGCCCGGCATATTTTTGATTCATCCAGAAGCCCTTCCGATTTCGCCACGATTACGGAGGTTGCTGAATCTCCTGTGATATTTGCGATGGTCCTGAACATGTCAAGCGGCCTGTCGACCCCCAGAATCAGGGCAAGGCCTTCCACCGGAATCCCGGCTGAAGTCAGGACGATAATCAGCATCACAATACTTCCGCCGGGAACACCCGGGGAGCCTATGGCCGCCAGAAGGGCTGTCAGAACAATGATCAGCTGTTGCCCCATGGTCAGGTCAATTCCATAGACCTGTGCGATAAAAACCGCAGCGATGGCCTGGTAGCAACTGGTACCGTTCATATTGATCGTAACGCCCACCGGAAGGACAAAATTTGCAACCTCATGATCGACACCGAGTTCTTCGGTAGTCTGTTTCATGGTTACCGGCAGCGTGGCAGCACTGGAACTTGTGGAAAAAGCAACCATCTGTGCCGGTAGAATCCCCTTGAAGAATTTGCCGATGTTGGCCTTTCGCACGAAGATCTTAAGGTAGATTGGGTAGAGAACTACCAATATCAGGAAGATCCCTAATAGCACAGTCACAAAATAGAGCCCCAGAGACGTGAATACGTCCAAATCCCCCGCAAAGTCCACGACCAGGGCCGATAAGAGAGCAAAAACACCATATGGGGCTGCAAGCATTATGATGTCTATTAGCTTAAGGACGATCTCATTAAGGCTATCAATAAAATCCTTAACCGGCTGAATTGCTTTTACCGGCAGCAGAATCATGGCGATTCCAAATAAAAGGGCAAACAAGATGATCTGAAGCATCTTGGAATTGTCAGTTGTTGCCTTCACGATGTTCTCGGGAACCATATCCACAATAAACTGCAAGGGGGATTGGTTTGAAATCTCCGTTGCAGCCGTTTGTTTTTCAGAAATATTCTTGCTGTACTGGTCCTGAAATTCAATCTGTTTACCTTTTGGAAAAGTGTTTCCCGGTTTTATGGTATTGACCAGCGCAAGACCGATTATGATGGAAGCAACCGTAGTGGCTACATACAGGCCAATGGTTTTGAAGCCCATTGCCCGTAGTCTGTTGATATTATCCAACCCGTAAATCCCCTTGACAAGGGATACGAACACCAGTGGTACCGCAATCAATTTGAGCAGGTTAAGAAAAACCGTTCCCCAGGGCTTAATCCAGTCGGAGGTGATTTTACCGAGGTCAAGCTTAACGGCCAAAAGGCCCCAGATGAGGCCAAGAGCCATTCCGATGATGATCTTTAAATAAAGTGGTACCCGCTTTTTCATTCGTAAATGATTTTTTCGCATTAATCAAAAATGGGTCGTACAAAAAAGATTTTGAAACGTTAAATATATCAGGATTACGCTTTCCCGCCTGAACCAAGGTCAGAATTATAAATGTTTCTTTATTTCAGCCATTTTTGCAGCGGGGGCCTTGTATTCCTTCATCTGCCGCGTAGGCTCGATGATCGAGTACCCTTTCCAGATCGCATCGGAATACGCGGTTATCTTATCGGGTTTAACTCCCC
>MEOR01000027.1 GCA_001769295.1 Bacteroidetes bacterium GWF2_49_14
TCATCGGTCGTCTGTCATCTGTCGTCCGTCATCGGTCGTCTGTCATCCGTCATCTTTAAACACACCATCCTCTTCGAGTCCCTTAGCACCATATATCCGTCTGCCACTGCGATCGGGGCCCAGGCATCCTGTCCTTCGAACAGTTTGATCTGGTCGACCTTCAAATAGGATTTAATGCTGGGTGTTGCAATTGTGAGGACTCCGTCGTCATTCAGTATAAATAATTTGTTGTCTGCAATCAGATAGGGCCCTAGGCCGAAGCGTTCTTCGGAGCCGCTGGCCCACACGGGATTTCGCAGGTCGTCTGGTTTGAAACAGACTAACTGGTTCCGCAGGGCGGCGGCATCTTTGGGTTGAATACCAATGAGATGGCCCTGAAAAAGGAGAGGCGACTGCTGTTCGCAGGCGAGACCCTGGGAGGGGGGAAACTGATCCACCACTTCCACGTCGAACCGGCTGCCTGCCTGTTTAAGCCGGATCATCATGCTTCCGGCGCCATAGCCGGCAGTCAGGAATATTTTTCCATCCGGCAGGCAAACGGGGGAGGGGGCCACCACGGATTTGTTCCATGCGGTGCTTGACCATAAAATCTGGCCGGCATCCGGACCATCGGCCGCAACTCCGCAGATTCCACCAACCGCACTGTATACCAACATTTTACGACCTCCAAAGGTCATGGGCATGATGGAAGAGTGGGACATTTTCCAGTTACCCGGATTGGGCGTTTTCCATGTGATCAAACCGGTTTCGCAATCTATCGCGATCAGGATATCACTTCCTCCTGTGGCAATGATGGCGTGATCGTTGTCGATGATCGGGCATTGGCCGGTATACCAGAAGGGGATCTCTGTTTTGTAAGTCTTTTCCACATCCAGTCCCCACCGGAGAGCTCCGGTCGGACGGTCGACACACATCACATGGGCCCTCGGGCCCATGGTTACGATATATTTCTCTGTTACTGCGGGAACTGTTCTGGACATTCCATGGTTTCGCCGTATGGTCACCCGGTAGCCACGCTGCCAGATCTCTTTGCCGTCGGCCAGATTAAAACAGCGCAAAATGTCGCTTCTGCGAAGTTCGTCATAATCAAGAACATACACGGCACCTTTCCAGATGGCCGCGCCGGCGTGTCCTTCTCCAAGTTCTACGGACCAGACCGGTTCCGGAGCTTTACCTCCAAAACCTTTGATCAGGCTGATATTGGATTTTGAGATGTTATCGAAGTCTGATCCCCTGAACCGGGGCCATGTCTCTGTCAGCTGGGTCAGGACACCTCCCGGTTCAAAGAACAACTCTCCGATCACCACATTTTCCGATACCGAATCGCTGCGGGGCGGCCTGTTGTCTGCACCGGGGACACCCTGGGCAAAGTTGCGTACGGGGTTGTGAAGATTCCACCAGACAAAAAACAGTGTCCCAACCAAAATCGCAACTGCCAGGATAATATGTCGTATGCGCCGGCTCAAATATCAGTTTTCAGCTTTAAAGTGATAAACCATAAGCACGTCGTCGTGCCGGATGTACAATCGTCTGTCGTCCGTCGTCCGTCATCAGTCGTTCGTCTATTTGACTCCAAACGCCATCACCGAATTACCATGCCTAACATAAAGAATCCCTTCGTTTAGCACCGGATGTGACCAATGCTGGTCGGAACCGAGTGTGATTCTGGTCATGCCGGTAATCTTGAACTCGGTTGGATTGGCAGGTGCAATAAACAGTTCGCCCTTTTGAGAATAGCCGATGAGCAGTCCGTCCGCAAAGATGGTGACGCCTTTGGAGGCAGCGGTGGATTTGTATTTGACTTCCCCGGTTTTCCAGTCGATGCACTGCCACTCCTTGCCGGAGGTGTCGCCGGAACCGTACATGTACCCGTCAACCAGAACCGCACCGCCCATGCGGCTGTCGAATGTTTTTGCGAACCACTCCTGGGTTACCGAGTTTCCGTCGGCGCTCAGTTTCAATTTGGGGCCTCCTTGTCCATATCCGCTGAAGCAGAAAATTCCTCCGTCGTAATAGAGCGGAGTGTTGGCATGCACAGCCCATTCGTTGGTCTGCGGAAATGACCAGAGCAGCTTTCCGGTTGAGGCATCGATGCCCATGATGCTGCTGGCGGAATGGGTAATCAGCTGTTTTCTCCCGGCATTGCTGATCAGGACAGGAGTGCAGTAGGCGGAGAGTTCTCCTTTTCCGGTGCTGCTCCATATCACGTTACCGTTCATTCGGTTGAGTGCAACCACGTTGTTGACAGCACCACCGGGCTGGCAATACAGAACATCCCCGTCGATGAGAACGGTCTCTGTTACGCCCCATGTAATATTTTTCCCATCAAAATCCTTGAAAAGATCCTTCTTCCATTTGACCGAGCCATCCTTTATGCTCATGCAATAGAGTACCCCGAGACCGGATTCCATGTAAAGCTGGTCGCCCATAACGGTGACCGATGATCTGGCTCCGGGCCAGCTTTCGGTAAACTCGGGGCCATACTCCCATTTCGAAAGCAGCTTGCCATCCATCGAGAGCACAATAACATAGCCGGTAGATTCAATCATTCCCGTAAGAAATATACGGTTATCGGCGAAAACCGGGGAAGAGTGCCCTTTTCCCAATTCGTCGAAATGCCAAAACATTTTAGGCCCTTCAGCCGGCCATTCCCGGAGCAGGCTTTTATCAGGATATATACCGTTGCCGAGTGGCCCGCGCCATTTGGTTGGAGTTTGACTGAAGGTTACCGTGCTGATTATCAGCGTTAAAGCAATGGTAAAAGCAGATTTTGACATATGTCTATACATTATGATTTAGAACAGGCCAAAATAGTCAAATCCGTTGAAAGAATCATGTTTTTTCGCCATTCATGGTCCGACATCCGCCATTTACCGGTATAGTTTTTGTCGGTAGGATGCTTGTGGTGATTTTTGCAGGGTAACAATAAAACCATGAAACGCGCATTAGTACTTTTTCACAGCAGGACCGGGACTACTGCCACCTACGGGGAGGAGATCGCGGGTGAGCTGATTCAGAACGGGGTAGATGCCCGGGCTCTTCCACTTTATAAGGCAAGTAACTCAGAACTGGCGGATGCGGATACCCTGTTTATCGGCTGCTGGACCAGTGGGCTGCTGTTTTTTATGCAACATCCGGAGAAGGACTTTATCAATTATCTGGATAAAATATCGGACCTGAGCAACAAAAAAATAGTGTTATTTACTACCTATAAAATATTGACAGGCAGTATGTTCAGAAGCATGTCGAGGCATCTTCCCGGTACTCCGGAAATCAGCCGGGTTCGAATGCGGTCGAGGACCGGCCGGCTATCAAAGGACGATAAGGGCAGGATTCATATTTTGGCTGCATTGTAAAACCGGCTTTACCAAATCATAATGCACACGACTAAGGATATAGCGATTATCGGGGCTGGCATTGGCGGCCTTACATCCGCAATATATTTAGCGGATAAGGGATACCGGGTTACAATCTGTGAAAAGAACGATTTTGCCGGCGGCCGCTGCAGCCAGATCATGAGGGATGGGCACCGCTTCGACCTTGGGGCCACTATTTTCCTGATGCCGTCGGTGTACCGGGATGTTTTCAGTTCCCTCGGGCTTGATCTGGATGAATGCTTTGATTTCAAACCCGTCACCACCCTGTACAATCTGTATTTTGATGATGGTTCTGTGCTCGATTTCTCTGCAGATCCCCAAAAAATGGAATCCCAGCTTGAAGCCCTGGAACCCGGGAGTTACAGCCGGATGCAGGAATACATCCGCGAGGGATACTCCTTTCTTGAGTTGGGCCTGACCAAGCTCCTGGGCAGAAATTTTTACCGGATGTTCGATTTTGTGACACTTAAAAACGTCGGACTGCTGGTTCGCCTTAAAACATACCTTACTCATTCGGCTTATGCCCGCAGGTTTTTCAGGAATGAGCACCTGCAGATGGCTTTTACCTTCCAGAATATTTATGTAGGCCAGAGCCCTTACCGTGCCCCGGCCTTCTTCTCGATGCTGCCGGCGGCGGAACTGGTTCAGGGATCGATGTTCCCGAAAGGAGGCATGGCTGCTATATCGGAAAAAATCCTGGAGATTGCCAGGCAAAAGGGGGTTGAGGTCCGGTATAACGCCCCGGTGGCCCAAATCCTTACCGACAAGAATAGGGCAACCGGGATCCTTTTTGAGGATGGCAGCCGGTTGGAGGCAGACATCATCATTGCCAATGCCGACCTGCCTTACGTTTATTCCAGTCTTTTGCCCGACAGCCTGATGGCACGCAAGCTGAAGCGGATGAGCTATTCCTGTTCAGCTATGACTTTTCACTGGGCGCTTGACAAGGTTTACCCGGGTCTTTCACAGCACAATGTTTTTCTGTGTGATGAATTCAGGGAGTGCCTTGATACCATTTTTACGGATAAAACAATGTCGGCGAAGCCCTGTTTCTACATTCATTCGCCCATCCGGAATGATCAGACTGCTGCTCCGGAGGGCTGTGACTCACTATCGGTACTGATCCCGGTAGGGCACACTGATCCAAAGAAAAACCAGGAGTGGGACAAGATACAAACCGCAGCCCGGAAAGCCGTGATAAATCGCCTGGTGGCGGCTGGATGTACGGACATTGAAGAGCACATCAAATTTGAGATCTGCCATACACCCGGTACCTGGGAGAAGGTGTTCAACGTCACACGCGGGGCAACCTTCGGGAGCCTGTCGCACAGCATTTTTCAGATGGGCTACTTCAGGCCCCACAACAGGCATCGTAAATATAAAAACCTTTATTTTGCAGGCGGAAGTACGCATCCGGGCAACGGAGTGCCCCTGGTTCTTTTGTCAGCAAAACTTACAACCGAACGAATTTTAAAGGAACAAGTCTGACTATCAAACCATGCAAACCAAACAAACCGATTTTTTACAATTATTGAACGGGATTGATTTCGAGGGGATACAGAAACATCCCAACATCCTGGTAGCCGCCAGCTTCTGGGATGAGGAGCGCTACCGGGCGGCTAAAGTGTGCTATAAATTCATGCGCGAAATCGATGACCTGATCGATGATTACAAAGCCGTTCACAAAACCATTGAGGAAAAGGACAGGCAGCGCTTTATCATTAGGGTAGAGCAATGGGTTGAAACCATCCGGAGCGGTCGGAACCGGAATCCATTCCGGAAGGAACTGGCCGAAACCATCAATCGCTACCGGATACCGCTTTGGCCGATTGAGACATTCGCCCATTCCATGATCTATGACATCAGCAATGACGGGTTTCCAACCATTGAATCTTTTCTGAATTATTCCGGTGGAGCCTCGGTCGCCCCTTCTTCAATCTTTGTGCATCTGTGCGGAATCAGAAAGGTGGGCGATGTTTTCACGGATCCGATGTTCGATGTGAAAAGCGCTGCAACTCCCTGCGCTATTTTCAGTTACCTCGTCCATATCATCCGGGATTTTCAAAAAGACCAGTATGACCATCTGAACTATTTTGCAGATGACCGGCTTGAAGCCAACGGACTCACCCGGCAGATGATGAGCAACATTGCACATGGGGCCGCGATTCCCGTTGGTTTCCGGAATCTGATGCGGGAATACTGTGAACTGGCGGATGTTTACCGTCACCAAACCCTGAAAGTCATCGATGAGATCACCCCGCTAGTTGAGCCCCGATATGCGCTGAGCCTGAACATTATCTTTAATCTTTACCTGATGGTTTTTGAACGGATCGACCCGGAACGGGGATTGTTTACGGCTACGGAGCTGAATCCGACAGCGGCGGAGATACGGGAAAGGGTGGAGGAGACGATTCGGAGACTAGGAGACTGAGAGACTGAGAGACTGAGAGACTGAGAGACGGGAGGCGGGGAATGACGATGGGATTTGTATATTGACCTCAATCATGCCCGTATGCCCCCATGCCCCTGTGCCCCTTGTGCCCTTATGCCCCTATGCCCAAACGGGCGAGCGCCGCTCGCCCCTACCTATCCACCCTCAATAATCCTTCTCAGGTTTTCGTGGAATTCCCCAACCAACTGTTCGTGGAAACGGGGATACAGCGCCTGGTCGCGAAAGCGGGATCCGCTGTGGTAACGGGTATCGTGAGTAACTACGGTGGTACCGTCGGGTTCGGAGGTAAACCGGATCTCCTGTGAGCCTTTTGAGATGCCGTCCTTCAGATAGCAAAACCGGATGATCTTTTTTTCAGGGTCCAATCCGGTTACTTCAAAGGCAACCCCAAGGTTCTTTAATCCCAGCAGCAATTTCAGGTTTACATATATAATACTTCCAACATTCATTGGAGATGCGGCTTCTTCCGGATAGATAAAAGCATCCTGAAACCGGTTAAAGAGGAATCCGAATTTAACCCGCTTGCCGGTCCAGGCATCGCGTGGACTTACGGAACTGTATTTATTCCAGACATCATCCAGGCTGGCGCGAATCCGGTAGGATTTCAGATGCCGTTTGAACTTCAGGGAATCCTCTGCCTGGTAACAGGAGGTGTTTAAACACTGAAAATCCTGCGTTGACCTGACTTTCTCCTTGATAACCAAGCCTCTGACCGATTTTTGGGAAATCCGCGACAGGTCGATGGTATCCGCGGGCTTCTGGGCGACAGCTGCAGTAAAGAGGGTAGCAAGGAGCAGGGTAATCGTGAGGTTTTTTGACATAAAAGTTGAAAAGACGGCCGTAAAAGTAGTTACCTGAAGCGGAAAAGCAAGCTAATTATCAGTCCTCTCTTCATTAAAACCCCGTCCCGAAAGAGGCGGGGTTTTTTATTACATTTGAATTGAATCTAAACGGATGACCATGAACGAACTGCTGGCCGAATATAGTCATGATCCACAGGCTCAGAAAGTGATCAGGACCCTGTTTACCACCACGAATTCTGTTTTCCTGACCGGATGCGCGGGAAC
The DNA here is from genome assembly GCA_001769295.1 of Bacteroidetes bacterium GWF2_49_14. Taxonomy (GTDB): domain Bacteria; phylum Bacteroidota; class Bacteroidia; order Bacteroidales; family UBA12481; genus UBA12481. Next base: position 6,897 of record MEOR01000027.1, read on the forward strand.
CGGAAAGACCCGGCTTCTCGGCCGGATCATGGAAACAGTTAGAAAAACTTTTATTCTATTGGCTCCCAATGGATTCTCGGCCATCAATTCCGGGGGCCAGACCATCCATTCATTTTTCCGTCTTCCTCAGCGCACCTTTCTGCCGGAGGATGAAGAGATACCGTTGGACCCGGAGTTGGTCCTTATCCTCGGGCAGACCGAATTGATCATTATCGATGATGTTTCGCTGGTTCGGGCAGACCTGATGAATGCCATTGATCTTTCGCTGAAGAAGCATCTCGACAGCAGTGAGCCCTTTGCCGGCATTCAGCTGCTGCTGGTTGGCGACCTGTTTCAGGTTCCTCCGTCAGAGGACCCGACCGGCCTTTATCCGACAAAATACTTCTTTGGCGCCCCGGCTTTTAAAAACTTTAAACTTTGGGTTATCGAGCTCGCTCATTCTTACCGGTACCCCGATTCTGCCTTTTTTGAAATATTGCAAAAAATCCGAAACGGCCGGCCAGACGATACCGTCATCAGGAAGCTGAATTCCAGAATACAACCAGGTTTATTGCAAAATGATGAATCGGCAGGTATTCTTCTGGCCATGTCCAATCTGACCGTTGATCGCATAAATGCTGAAAAATACGCTGACCTGCCCGGTGAGGAGCAACTCTTGCCAGCCCTGGAGACAGGAGCTTTCACCGACTATCTTCAGGATTCAGGCTGCCCTGCTGAAAGGTTACTCAAACTGAAGCCCGATACGCATGTGGTTTTTATCAAAGATGATCCCAAAGGGAGATGGATGGCCGGAACAATGGGCCGGGTCCTGGGATTCAATGAAGATACCCTTGAAATTCTGACCGGACCGGAGGACAATCACCTCGTGGTTGAACGAGAATCCTGGTCCTTGTGGGAATACGGATGGGATCCTGAGAAAAACTGCATAAGTAAGCGTGAAGCAGGCACGATGACTCAATTCCCGGTTAAGCCGGCTTGGGCGGTTCTTGCTAAAGGGGCATCCAGTCTGGTCTTCGAAAAAATGGCACTTGACATCGGATCGGGGGCTTTTCTACATGGACAGGCATATCTTGCGATAAGCCGCTGCACCAGTCTTGACCAACTGACGGTAAGGACCTTTATCCAGTCGGAGGATTTCATCACGGATCCGGCCGTAATTTCTTTTATGGTTAGCGAAACAAGCGCCGACAAGGAAGGTGAACTCTGGAGCTCACTCCTGGACCATGCGGGTAACGAACTGGCGCAGAAAATTTCAGCCCTGCAGGTACAGAACAGTAAACTCCAGGAATCCAATGCCGGCCTGACCGGGACACTTGAAGCCGCCAAAAAGGAACTTTATGCTGATAGGGAAAAGCAACGCGTTATGAATGAGGGTCTTAGTGGTTTGCGGGAGCGGATTTTAGCGTATGAGAAGGAAAAAGCGGCATGGTCGGAAGACCTTCAGATGCTTGAGAAAAGGGTCCGGAAGAAAGATCGCTCGATCAATTTCCTGCTGATTATTCAGCTGGTGTTTTTTCTTGCTGCGCTGGGACTTGTTTTATTTAAGGTACTATGACCGCTGACGGCAGACCGCAGAAATCGGACATCGGCAGGTGGTTGAAGGAGAATCCATTGCCGGAGCAGGAGGGGCTGGATGCATTCGGGGTGCCGGAAGAACTTTTTTTACTGCACGAATTAACCGGCCTGGAAAAGCAGGCCGATCGGTTTATTCGCACCCTTGTCGCGGAGGACCAAAAATTACTGTTTTATATCAGTCGGGATCTGGCTCCGGATTTGATCCGGGAGGTTCTTCCTTTTGATTCACCCGAGCAATACTGGATCAGGAAGGAGCAGCTGATGCAGGGACTCCAGAAAAGTTTTGGAAGGGATATTACTGCAGAACCCGGGAACGATCTGATCACCGCGGTGACCCATGTATTCATGATCCGGGAAAAGTTGGCGGAAATGATACTTGTGGAAGCCGATGTTCAGGAAAAGGAAACGGAAAAGATCAGGAACAAAAGGCGGGCAAGGGTCTGCCTGCTTTCAGCTCCTGTAATCCTGCTGCTGGCATTCGTATTCATTTATCCGGCCCTTAAAAAGCCCGATATCCTCTCCCTTTTTGCTCAGTATAAAACCACTTTCCAGGCCGATACCACAGCTATTGATACCACTCAATATGCAGGCAACCGGTTTTATCAGGCTATGGATTTCTTTCTTTCCGATGAGCTGCCTCAGGCCCGGACCTTGTTCGAAGAGTTGATTTCAGAAGGAACCGAATTTCAGGTGACCTCCCGATGGTACCTGGCCTTAATCTTCCTGCACGAGGGAAACAAAGATGCCTGCAGGGAACAACTAAAACTGCTCAAGGAAGAAGACCCTGCCTTTTTTAATGAGTATGGAAAGAAGCTACACCGGAAAATAAATTAGGAAGGAACAATTGTGAGATTCGAGCACAGAGTTTCGAATGTTGAAAATCAGATCCAGGGATCGCCTGAATAAACCTGAATCTCAATTTCAAAATTCAACACTCTTCACTCGAATCTCAAAGGTGCACTTCTAACCATTAAAGTGATATAGAAAAACAATGAACCCCTCGTACGCCGGCTTGGGATTATCCTTGATTTCCATAACCACTTTCATCCGGGTACGAATGATTCCGCGCAGGTTGGTCAGTGAATCAAGCCAGACCCTGATCCGTACGGAGTTGTTTACCCTGACGGCTTCCTTGAAACGAAAATCCTCGATGCCATAATTCACCATCATCTTTACTTTGCGGACATCTGCGATCTGCGACCAGTGATGGGGTAACAGAGACACGGTGAGGTAACCATGCGCAATGGTTCCGCCAAACGGAGTCTCTGCTTTGGCTCGTTCTGAATCCAGGTGGATCCATTGATGATCCAGGGTTGCATCAGCAAACTGGCCGATCTGCTCCTGTGTAATTATCTGATATTCAGATACTCCGATCTCTTGACCGACTAATTGTTCAAATTCGGCCAATCCATTGATAATCCTTGGACTCATAGGTTATACTTTTTTTGAAGGTGGAAAAGTACATTTTTTTTAGAATTTAGGTTTATTTGATGCATGATG
>MEOR01000028.1 GCA_001769295.1 Bacteroidetes bacterium GWF2_49_14
AGTTTTTCGGACCATCATTTTCATCGAGGGCAAGGTTCCACAGCAGCGCGTTCTTACTCCGGCAGTTCATTGCTCCGGCAAAGAGTTCACCCACATACCAGCGTACATTCTGATCGAAATCGGGCGCCCAGCCACCACCGGACTGTTCGGTGAAGTAGAGATTTTTATCCGGATGCGCTTCGTTTACTTTACAAAGGGCAGATATTTCTCCTTTGTACAAATGAAAACCTGACCCATCGACATAACTTTTGGCTACCGAATCGTTCATAATGCTTATCGGATAATCGGGATTATCGCAGTTATGATCGAAAAGTACAATCTTCGTTATTAAACCCGAAGCTGCCAGTTTCGGTCCGAAATAATCGCGGATAAACGCTTTCTGCTCTTCAGCGGTCATGTCCATGCAGGGATAAGCGGCCGTCCCGAACTCAGGTTCGTTTTGCACGGTCATGGTGTGAATGGTTATCCCTTCCTGTTGATAAGCCCTGATATATTTGATCAGATATTCGGCATAAACATCATAGCAATCGGTACGTAACTTTCCTCCGACCATACTGCCATTTGTTTTCATCCATGCCGGCGGACTCCAGGGCGATGCCATGATCTGAATACCGGGATTAATGGCGATGATCTGTTTCAACATAGGAATCACATCTTTATGATCCTCGGCAATAGAGAAATTGCTCAGGGTAAAATCCTCCTTTTCGCTATAACTGAACAAATTGAAAGAGAAATCGGAAGCTCCCACACACAAACGGGTATAGTTGATACCGACACCTTCAGGGGTAAATAACACACGGAACAAAGAGTCACGCCTCAATGAATCAAGGTGATGATGAAATACGTAAGCCGAAGAATGGGTCAGGGCAGCGCCTACTCCCAACACTGTCTGACTGGTTTGATCAGGAAATATTTCCACAAGATCTTTTATATCTTCTGTCGAAGTTTTCAGCGGCAGGGTACTATCCACAAGCAGCCGATCGGTGTCGGGCAGCGACGACCAGACATGAACTGCTTTTTTACCGGCATTACAAGCGGTAAAGACTACGGCAAAAAGTAAAATCAATGTTTGTTTCATGGTTTTCTTTTTTATTATTCTTACTTAAAGTGAAAACTTACAACCGATTCATTCAGCTGGTTATACAGAAATTTACGATTTCCACACCTTACATTATATGACTTTCGGGCACCGCTACGGTTCATGATGACGATCACTTTTGATCCGTCGGTATTCATAAAACCCGAAAGCGTCATGCCGTCAGGCAGATTCGTTGAGGTATTTTTTACCCTTTGCGCACCCAGACGCACAAATTTTGAGAAATGTCCGAGCAGGTAGTATTCTTCATTCCTGATATAAGTACCATCGGTTTTGATGGTTACCACTCCACGGCAGTCCTGACAACCGCCGGTGGTGGTGGTCGGTCCGTTCTGCGGATTCAACGCCAGGTTCCACATGATAAAATTCTTCGAACCTCTGTTTACCGATGCCATCAGGAAATTCTTCATGTACCAGAACATGTTCCCCATGCGGGTATCGGTGTTCCAACCGCCACCCGATTGTTCGGTGAAGTACACATCCTTGTCGGGATGCTGCGCCTGTACGGCATCAATGGCCGAAGCATCTCCTCCGTACCCGTGCCATCCGGTTCCGGCAACATACTGACGGGTCAGCGGGTCGTTCAGGATATTCAGCGGATAGTAGGCCATATCAAAATTATGGTCCCAGATGATAATCTTGGCATGAATCCCATTGGCTACGAATTTCGGTCCCACATAATCACGAATGATGGTATTTTGTTCTTCCCACAACATTTTCATGGTCGGATAACCACCGGTTTCATGCATCGGTTCATTTTGCAGCGTGATAGCATCAATCGTAATACCTTCGGCTTCAAAGGCTTTAATATAACGTACAAAATATTCGGCAAAATCATTGTACACCTGAGCGCCTTTCAGACTACCGCCATACATGCTGTTGTTTTGTTTCATCCATGCCGGAGCACTCCACGGACTTGCCAGTATCTTCATCGAGGGATTAATGGCTAAAATCTGACGAAGTACAGGAAGCAGATCATCGCGGTCGCGCTGAGGGATAGCAAAAGTGCTGATATCCGGATTATCGCAGTAGCTGTATGTCCCGATGGAGAAGTCGGAAGAGCCGATGGTGATGCGCAGGTAATTCAGTCCGATGCCTTTTTGCGGATCGAACAAATCCTCCAGCAGTTTTGCCCTGTCGGTCGCCGACATCTGATTGATCAGATAAGCCGAAGAGCCGGTCAGCGCCGCGCCAAATCCATCCATGGTCTGATAGGTCGTTGCTGTATCGAGCACGATGGTGAAATCACCCAGATCTCTCGAAAAATCAACAGGCGTTTGTTTCTTCATCAGGAAAACCTCATTGCCCGAAGTCAGCCAAACGTCCACATCTCCAATGGAATCAACAGGATTGGGATCCGGGTCGATGACTTCAGGGTCTTTACAACTCAGTAAAAAGATGGTAGTCAGGAACAATATTGAAATGAATTGGCGCATTATCTGTACGTTGTTTAATTTATCTTTACAAAAGTCGATGTTTTCGTCGTGGTATTGATGGTGAACCGGTACACACCCGGTACAGTCGCCAAATCAGCTGTTCCCGCATAATTTCCCTGATCGGAAGTTGTCGGCGCTGTGAGAAGCGAGTTCGGCATCGTATAGGTTCGCGCATCCTCTTCTCCACCCCATCCACGCTGGTGGAAGAATTTTGCATTGAAAGTCAGTCGCCACGGTTCTGTTGCCGCTGCATCAATCACATGTTCCACATACATGACTGCCTCATAAACTCCCGGCGACACTTTGCGGCAATATTTGTATTCAAGCGGTGTGTTCCAGTTCCACGACGAAGATTTTTTGAACGGAGTTGCATGCGGTCCGAAACCTACACCACACAACCACAATGCATCAGGATATACGGCAGTCGGTTGTTCCACCCACAGATAGTTGAGACCTGGCAGATAATACACGGTATAAATGCCTGTTTCGCCTAAGAACTCAGCAGTAGTAGCGCTCTTCACATCAAAGAAATCGGGTGTCAGGCTGTTGGCCAGATTCGTCATGCCGGAGATCGTCATCACAGTTCCTTTTCCCAGGTACATTTGTCCGGTTTTCCAGTTTTCCTTAGTGGTAACATTTAAATTGTCGGTAGAAGATAATTCTACCGTCCCGAATGTCGATACATCCATCGAAGTGGCAGGAACCAGTTTATCTCCGTCTCCCTCAATAGTGAAGTTAAATAAATCCAGGGTAAACTTATTGAAGCCCACCAGGGTCGGATCGGAGAGTGTAATCATTTCACCTGTTACGCTTTTAACAACAGTGCCTTCAAAAACCGGATAAACCAACCCGAGACCGCCGTTTACCCATCCGAAAGCGATATTCTCCGGATTTTTCCAGTCGGCTTTCTTGAAACGGTCAACTTTGGTTACCAGACGGAAACTTACTTCATTTCCGAATGTCAACCCTGTAGCTTCATAAATATGGTTAGGCGCATCTATCAGTTTTAATTCCACTGTGGAAGAAGCCGTCACCATATAAATGGTGGGTATTGATGGTCTCGAAGCAATGGTATTAAAGATCACCGTATCATTTTTTGTTCCTTCGATATTGATGGACGATACATGCACTTCCACTTCAGCACCTTCGGGCATATGAGCAACAAATGGTACTCTGTATTTCTTTGCATAGGCAGCGCTGTTACCTTTTGTACGAATGATCTCGGAAGTAATGATTTCGTCGTTCACCACCACTTTGATTTCAAGTGTCGAGAGCGGCGTCAGCGGATCAGAAACTCCCAGACTCAGGGAGATGGAATCGCCATACATAATGGCATCCTCAGCAACGGTTATGCTGTCGAACACAGGCATAGAGGCCGGGAAGCGCACACGCAGTTCCTCCTGTTGGCACGATATCAGGAGCAATAATGCCAGCATTCCGAATATTGATTTTTTTATTTTGTTTTTCATCTTTCTCAAATTTAACTATTAATAATTCCTCAGCTAAAATTTTATTTTTTATTGATCCTCCGGTTAAAACCGGAGGCTATTGATTCATCACTTATCACTCATCACTTATCACTAATATCCTGCGTTTTGGATTAATAAATCATTCTGATCGAGCTCCGTCTGAGGAATCGGCCAAATCAGGCGATTCTCATTCAGCTTCACAGCATAACCGCTCTGATGATCGGAACACGACTGCATCACTTCGATAGCACGACCGGTACGTACCAGGTCGAACCAGCGATAGCCTTCGAAAGCAAGTTCCAGCCTGCGTTCTTTTTCAATTTCCAACCGGAGTTGTTCTTTCGACGTGGAAACAGGATTTCCCAATCCGGCTCTGTTCCTGATTTTCTTCAACAGCGTTTTAGCCGGTTCCAGATTTCCCAGTTCATTTTCGGCTTCGGCCTGCAAGAGAATAGTGGAAGCTAAACGCCACAGGATGATATTGCCTTTTTCGTTCACCCTTTGTTTGTAGATAAAAGGATAAGCGCTTGCCGGCCAAATCTGATCCGACCATTTACCGGTAACATCCTGATAAAGAATACTCGCCTGTTTACGTCTGGTATCTCCGGCATCGTTGAATGCTTTTTCAATATCTTTACTTGGTGTGTTAAACTTTTTCCAGTCGGTACCCATGAACATCTGGTACGACCAGTTGCCGATGGTAGCCCAGCTGTTGCAATCCACTTCGAACAATGACTCTTTGCTGTGTTCGTTTTTGTTGCCCGATTCATCGGCAGCTGCTGCCCATAAGTCATCGATTGCAGTGAGTAAATCGTAATTGGTATTGCCCGTTACGATTGCTGCATGTAATTTCACCTTTGCCCAATCCACATTATCAGGAGCTCCTTTGGTGGAGTAAACTTCGGCCAGTACCGCATGCGCCAGTGGTTTCGTGATCACAAACTTATTGGCTGAATAATCTTTACAGTTAGCTGCCGCATATTCCAGGTCCCTGATAATCTGGGCATACACCGAATCAGCAGGCTGACGGGCAGGATACAGCAGAGGATACACTTCTTCAAGATTATCATTCGAGATGGTCGGGATTTCTTTCAAGACCAAAGGCACATCTCCAAACAATCTGACCAGGTTGAAATAGGCTACCGCGCGGATAAAGCTGGCTTCCCCCACAATTTCCTTTTTTCTTGTTTCCGAAAGATTAGGATCGGTATTCAACGGCACCCACTGAATGATGGAGTTGGCACCAGAAACCTGTCCGTACATATAACTCCAGTCGCGGCGCACATTACCATTATTAGCATCGATGGAGAACTGATCGATCTGTACAGTTTGAGCTTTCGGTTCACCCGAGTAGCAGTTATCGGCCTGAGCATCACCCAGGATATAACGATCGAGTTGATAATATTCCGTTTGGAAACTTCGGTAAGCAGAAGAAAGAATGGATTCGGCCAGTTCTGCGCTGTTGTATTTTACCGAGTCACCACTGTCATTCGGATCAATTCCGAGCATTTCATCCGTTACATCTGAAACCGGCATTCTGACCAGAAAATCATCACAGGAGGTGCCCGCAATAAGCAATACAGCCAACACTATTTGATTAAATATCTTTGTTTTCATGTTCATTAAATATTTAGAAAGTTACGTTTAAACCAAAAATGATGGATCTGCTCTGAGGATAAGTTCCGTAGTCGATACCCAACACGGTACCACTGTTGCCCGCATAATTCACTTCGGGGTCATAACCGGTATACTTTGTCAGGGTAAAAATATTACTTGCTGTAGCATACACATTTACATTACTGATAATATTCTGATGACCGAAAACTTTTTTATCGAAATTATACGAAAGTGTCAGCGTTTTAAGGCGCAGGTATGATCCATCTTCAATAAACCTGGTCGAAGTAAGTACGTTTTGCGTATCCCCTTCAGAAGAAGCCTTAGGTATGGTGGTAATCATCCCCGGGCGTTGCCAGCGATCGAGTACGCGTGTCGACTGGTTCTTGGTATCGAACATCCCTTCGGTATCAATGCGTGAAGCATTGTAGATATCGTTACCGTAACCTCCCTGTAAAAAGAAATTAAGGGTAAATCCTTTATAGTTCATGGTATTTGTCATACCATAAATAAAATCAGGATGAGGATTTCCGATTACCGTACGGTCGCCGGCATCTAAAATATTATTTAAATTTATATCCCTGTAAATCACATTTCCTGTTTCAGGATCAACACCGTCGGCAATATAGCCATAGAAAGTTCCCAACGGATAACCACCTTTCAGAATGGTTGCGTTCTGACCGTTCGACTCCACCCAACCCTGATAAGTCGGTTTGTTGAAATCGAAGTTCATTGTTTGGTTGGCATTGAACGACATGTTGAAATCAGTATCCCATTTGAATTTTCCGGTGAAGTTTCTCGTGGTAATCTGGTATTCAATCCC
>MEOR01000029.1:0-479 GCA_001769295.1 Bacteroidetes bacterium GWF2_49_14
CGTGCCACCTGACTAAAACCTCAGAGGCCGTGCCACCTGACTAAAACCTCAGAGGCCGATGCCTGAAAGGTTACCTTGTAGGCTGCGGAAGGGTAATAGAGTTTGCTGAAAAAGGGGTAAACTCCCCTGTTCTGGTAAAAAGGAAGGCGGTGGTCAATCTCATAGGGATACTGTACCACCTTTGATCCCATCACGATACCGCCATCCTGGAGAACGGATACCTGGGTATAGGTTTGGTCGTATAGCGGGAAGGCGAAAGGAATATCCATCACCCGGTAATTCTGGTCCGGCATCGGAAGAACAGTCGTTCCACCGGTAAATGTAACCGTTTCATTCACTGAGCTTTGGATATACTGATATTTCGGATTGGTAAATTTGAAGGGCCCAACCAGTCCGTCGGCCTCGATCTGGGTGCGGTACTCCTGGCCGACCACGGCGTCGGGAAGGGATTCTGACAGGATTTCCGGCCGCGTGATTTT
>MEOR01000029.1:574-5335 GCA_001769295.1 Bacteroidetes bacterium GWF2_49_14
CCATCACGGAAAATGATTCGATCCTCCCGGCTCCGGTTTCATTGGGTGATTTCTGAATCACATCCAGGAAAATCTTAGCCTGGCCGCTCTCGGGAAACCGGTCGAGCAGCGGGGTAATATCGAGTCCAAGCTCTATAAGGTCGGCTCCTAATCCGTAAAATCCCTGCATCGGAAGGGTGTCACCCTGGAATGCAAAACAGGGAAAATCCATGGTAAATTCCGGTTCGCGGGCGTCGGGCGAAGCAGCCACCCCGACCTGAATTTTTATGCGGTTACGCTGGTTGTACCGTATTTTAGTTTTCACGGTCATCTGGGGCTGGTAGGTTCTCTTCGGCTTAACCACCATCACGGCATTATTCCAGATGCCGCCGTGATTGAGGTCCTCGGCAAGGAGGCGGTACTGTACCCACAATTTCCCGTTGTTGTAGTAGCTGCCCCAGGAGTTGACTACCAGCATGGCGCCGACCTCCCAGTCGCGCATGTCGACCTTCCCGTCGCTGTTGATGTCGACATTGTTGGTAAACCAGCCGTCGCCGTTCACATCATATTTCACATTGTCGTTCCAGCCCACAAAAGACATCGCATGGCCCACATTGGGGCCGTAAGCGGTAACAATATATTCACCTTCGGCCTCGAGTCCCTGGCCTACCGGTATTCTGGGGGTTTGCATATCGCCGGAACCGATCTGGAAATTAGCCACGCCTCCGATATCGGAATAGGCCAGATGGTCATGGATCCAGTGTTTGAGGGTAATCAGGCCTTCCGGGCTTCCCACATCAATTGCATAGACCTGGTCCACGCGGTTCTTCATTCCCCGGTAATATTTGTCGTAGCCGCTCATCCAGACGTACGAGTTCTGGCTGTTCACCGGAAAATCAGTGCTCCCGGGGATTCCGTTTGCCTTGATAATGCTCCAGGTATCGAAATAAGAGACGCCGGGGCAGCTGCTTGAATAGTCGTAGTTCATCAGGTTAAAAACGGCCATCGGGGAGTACTGGTTATCGGGATTGGCGGATTCAAGCCCCCTGAGGTAATTGACCTCATAGGTATACATCAGCCAAACCGATGCGGCCTGGTTGCAGTTGCACACTTCCTGGGAATAGATTCCCGGGAAAAAGATCAGATCGGTATTGTCCTTGACAGCCGGCAAAGCCTGACTGCTATAGTTGGCTGGCATGGTGAGCCGCGGGAGGCTGGCTAGGGCGGCAGCGTCCTTGCTGAGGACTTCGAGGGATGCTTGCTGCGCAAAGAGGCCGGCGCAGGTTGAGAGGAAGGTTAGTGCTAGAGCGAGAGCGAGTTTCTTCATACTGTCAGTTTTATGGGCGGACGCGGTCCGCCCTTACGGGGACGACACGATGCCCATTTGTTGCATTAAAAAGGTTGCGTTCAAACTTTGGCTTACGCCGGGGCGCAATTTATAATCAAATTTTAAATTGTTGTTCTCGGTGGATACTTCAAAACAATGATTTACGATTTTGCCGACGCTCTCCGCTTCCAGGATGCCGAGTTCCACATCGTGTGTGGCAACCAATCCGGAAGCACCGAGGGATATCAGCCTGCGGATCAGTGCGGCCGAGCCGGCGTGCTTGTCGCGTGAGTTGGTTCCTTTCAGCATCTCATCAATGATTACGAACAGTGGCGGGTCTGATAGTAATACAGTTATAATGCGGTTTAGTTTTTTCAGCTCTGCATAAAAATAGGATTCATCGTCACCCAGGGAATCATTGGTCCGGACGCTGCTTGAGATCCGGACCGGCACGATGGACATGGATTTAGCACAGACCGGGCTTCCCGACATGGCGAGTACCATGTTGACGCCGACCATTCGCAGGAGGGTTGATTTACCGGCCATGTTAGCGCCCGTAATGAGGTATATCTGTCCGGATTCATTAAATGCCAGTGAGTTATCCACTCTTTTGGAGGGATTGATCAGGGGGTGGCCACCGGATTCGAGGCTCATCCGGAAAGTACCTTGCAGGATTTCGGGGTAGGAGCAATCGGTCCGGTTGGCGGCGAAGCCGGCAAAGGAATTGAGGGTTTCGAACTCTGCGATGATTCCCTTCCAGCGCCCAAAGTCTTCGCGGTACCGTTTTCTCCAGCGTTCCAGCCTGATCATCAGCAGGATATCCCAAAGGAAGACCACATTCAGGATAAAGGCGATCAGGAGGTTGCTCCTGACCTCGAGTCCCCAGAGGATGTCGGTCAGTTTCTTCATGATCTCGCTGGCGCGGGTGCCATCGTGCTCGAGGCTTTGCTTCAGCGAACGGGTCATATCGGAATTAAAATTCTCTTTTTCAATTAATTGTAATAAACCCTGATATTTCCGGAAGAGCTCGAAGAGGCGTTCGACCTTTTGTTGTTCCCGGTTGATGGTGCGGGTTTTGTAGAGGATGAGGGCTGTGGGAAGGAGGAGATAGAGGAGGAAGGCGAAAGGCGAAAGGCGAAAGGCGAAAGATGAAGACACTAAGAATAAAAAGATAAAGGGGGTGAGGCGGGTGAGGAGGGCGAAGAGGCGGGAGTTGGAGAAGCGGTCGGGGCCGTCGAGCCACGACTGGACATTCCGGGATTTGTCGCGCTCCCAGTCGGCCTCGCGGGCAGTGGCGAGAAAGTCCTGCCGCCAGTTCAGCTTTTCGGTGAGCTCTTTAACCGCTTCCTGGCGCTGCCGGATCAGGGCCGGATCGGTTCCCGGATCGCAGAGCCTGGAGGCCAGTTGTTCCTTGCCGAGCGGCGTGGCAGCGCGGGTGACCATCCGGAATATGCTGTGCTTACCGAAGATATCCAGGTCGTAACTGTAGTGGTGCTGGTAGTCGATAAACTCCCCGCCTGTTTCGAAGGAAGTATAATCCCCTTCCAATGCCTTGATTTCCTGTTCATTTATTTCGATCAGAAGCTCCAGAAAGCGGATTCTCTGCCGGAGGCGGCCGGAGACTTTTATCAGGTAGAGGAATCCTGACACCAAAGCCAGTGGGATGAGCAGGCCGGCCGGCTGCTTCTCGCGGATAAAATACCAGCAGGAGAGGGCCATGGCCAGAAATAGGACCATGCGTGCGATGGCCACCCGTTCCGATTTTCGCCGGACGAGGTCGGATTCGGTGCGAAAGCGCTGGATTCTGTTTGTGTATTCTTTCTTCATAGACTAGACCTGGGGGTGAGACAAAATGAGATTTTAGCATTGAAACACTTACATGTTGCCCCGGTTTTCAAACCGGGGTGGACGAACAGGAACACTCCTTTTCACTTGTCCAGGCCTTTAAAGGCCTGGACAAGTGATGATTGTCAACATTGCCCTACGGTGGTGGGACAAAACCCCCGGCCTGAAGGCCGGGGTTACTGATGAGTAACCTTCTACCTTGCCGCAAAGAGTTATAGAATAACGCAATAGACAGATATTTAGCATATTAAGAATTTCAGAAATGACTAGATAAACGTCTTCGACAGACATCAGTAACCCCGGGGTTCACCCCGGGGATTTCTGTCCCACCCCCCCAACTTATAGGAGCTCCCATTAGTGGGGCCTTCCTCCCGCTACCATATTTTATCCCACCCCTGTTTATGTAGCTGGCAACTTCACAACATTGATCTAATCAATCGCTTAATTTTTTCGGAATTCCAGTTGTACGCACCTGTCTTATGAACCCTGATATTTCCTTTTGAATCAATGATCGTGGTTGACGGAATGGTTCGGGAAGCCAGATCAGAACCTCCAATTTGCCCGATATAGACCGGGAAAGTATACCCTTCCTTCTGAAGGTACAACCTTACCTTTTGAGGCTCTTCATTGGTGAGCATTACAAACCTGATGTTCCCTCCGTTCTTTTTGTAAAGCTTCTCAATGGATGGCATTTCTGCTCTGCAAGGAGGACACCAGGTGGCCCATTGGTTTAAAAAAATAACTTCCCCCCTAAAATCGGAAAAGGTATATTTCTTCCCTTCCATATCGATCATTGACCAGTTCCATCCCGCCTCATCCAGTGATTTTCCCTTCTCCTTGCTTTCCAGGGGCATGACCAGGGTACGAATCCCGGCAGCACCGGAGAGCAGAACTCTACGGGTTGAGGGGATAACCAACATCAGAATAAGCAAAATGAACAGAATATCCGTAGCAATCTTCCAAGGTTTCTGGGATAGGTACTTTTTAAAAACGGGGGTAGGACAGAAAGCCCCGGGCTGAAGCCCGGGGTTACTGATGTCTGTCGAAGAAGTTTTTCTGATCATTCAAAAAAGTCTTATGGTGTTCTATATCAGTTATTTACATTATTCACTAACGCCATTCACCAAGGAAGAAGCTTACTCTTCAGTAACCCCGGCTTGAAAGCCGGGGGTTTTTGTCCCACCCCCTTCAGCCCGGGGCCTTTTGTCCCACCCCCTTCAGCCCGCGGGTTTCTGTCCCACCCCCAGCTTTACCTCCTTCGTTACATCCCCCGCCTTCGCCGAACGGTACTCAATCTTTATCTTCCCTTTCCCCGATATCAGGAACTGGTACTCGGCCTTGCCGTAGGAACCCAGCTGAAGGAACTGTATTTCAGGTTGGTACTGTTTATACGAGGCCTCATTGCGGAAGGGATCGGTAACCGGACCGCCCGCTACCACCTTGCTGTCGGCTCCCGTGACTTTCAGGTAGTCCATCGGATTGATCTTCAGCCGGACCGACTGGGCGGTAATAGAAGAAACAGCCTTTTTGTTGACCAGCCGCACCTTGACCCGATACAGGTCCTTTCCGATCTGTTCCTGTTCGTAGACCTGCATTTCGATCTTCGGCAT
>MEOR01000029.1:5345-10828 GCA_001769295.1 Bacteroidetes bacterium GWF2_49_14
CAGACAAACACGGCCATCGCATTGCGGTGAACCAGGTCCATCAGCATGAACGGCTGCGGCAGGCGTGAGGAGAACTTGCTCCAGCCCCCGATCTCAACATCCCCGTAAAGCGGGTGTTTATAGGGCTTCCAGTTGGAGTACATCTGGCCGTTGGTAAGGTTATCATTGAATTTTATCCGCTCCGTGGAGCGATCCTCGGAAGAGGCCGGCCGGGTTGTATCGGTCCGATAGGACTCAGTGTTCGACTGGAAAAGTTCTCCAACCAGGGTGAAGGCGCCCACCACATCGTCGGTGAAATCCCCGAAATCGCCCCAGGTGGTGTACAGATCCTTCCAGGATACGAGGTAATTGTATCCAGGCACAATTTTTTCACCTTCTTTACCCAGATAATCAAATACTTCCAGGTCGCGGCGGTCGTATTCCTGTGCCGACTTGCTCGTAGGTCCGCGGAGGATCATCCCGCCGGAATTATGGAATGCCCAGGCGACCAGGATGTTTTTCCGTGCATAGAGGTAATCCGCGATTGCCTTCAGGCCCTTTCCTTCAAGCGGATAGTTTCCGGCGCCGCTCTGCACGTAATTAGGCTGCCAGTTATAAGGGAAATTCCTGTTGGGATCGACATACCCCGGCTCGTCCTCATTGGTGCGTCCATCGTTATCATTATCAATACCTTCCGAACCCACAATCCGGAACTCGCCCTTTTGGCCGGGTTCCACGCGGATCATCAGCCGGGGATCCTTGGGATCCGTTTTCATATCCCCGAGGGTATCCCTGATGCGCATCTGAGTAATGTTTCCATCGCCGTCGAGGTCCTCGGCCGGATCTTCATCGAACAGTCCGTCGCGGTCATCGTCCTTTGGTATTCGCAGGCCCCGACCGGAACTGGACGTTGCTGCATC
This sequence comes from Bacteroidetes bacterium GWF2_49_14, assembly GCA_001769295.1. Lineage (GTDB taxonomy): Bacteria > Bacteroidota > Bacteroidia > Bacteroidales > UBA12481 > UBA12481. The sequence goes on from MEOR01000029.1 coordinate 6,245, forward strand.
GGCAAACCAATGATACCGCCCATCCACATTGACCGTGGGTATGCAGTAGAGCACGCTGCGGTCGACGGTTTCCGTAACGCGTTCCAGCTTGCCGTAATTGGTGAGGATATAGTTCACATAATAGAGGCACACCTCAGAAGCCTGAACCTCATTCCCGTGGATGTTTCCGTCGAGATAGAGCGCCGGCTTGCCTTCTTCGGGCCCCGTTGCCGGGTTGTTCACCGTGATGGACCAGATTTCACGCCCTTCTTCACTCTTGCCGACCATAACCAGCTGCGTCAGTTTCGGATACGCCTTGTTCAGCGCCACCAGCGCCTCATTGACCTCCTCATACGTATAGTAACGGTCAAACCGCAGCGGCACCTCAACCGGTTTCTTCTGCGCCTGAACCGAGGCTGCAGCTGCCGCAATCAATATCAGGGTTAAATATATTCTGATGCTTTTCATGATTACTTCCCTCCCAGATTGATGGTTTTCTCACTGCCCCGAGCATTCACGGGATTTACCCTGATTGTGACCTCCGATGGGTTCTCCGTGCGGATCATCCAGGTTAATTTCCGCTGCTCAAATCCGCCCAATCCCTCCAGGGAGGTTCTTTCCCGGCCGGATTCAAAATGAATGCCCTTACCGGTGACCGTTACAATGGCCGGAGGCGGCACCTTGTTCCGGGTGCCCATCGCCAGGGGGAACGGAAGCCGCCGCGTGTTGCGGATCCAGGCGCTCACCCTGTAAATCCCGGTTCCCTGCGGCTCCACCCGGGTTTCCTCAATGTCGAGTTGCGGAATCTCCTTGACGAGTTCAAATATCCAGGGAACCTGAATGCCAAGGAGTGAATCGATGATTTCCGCTTTCGGCAGCAGGTCGGCATAGGGCACAACCCCGCCCACCTCCACCTTTCCGTATTCCGGATGGGGCACCTCGGTCCAGGGTACGAATCCCTTGCCGTTAAGCTGCTTGTCGTTGTAGGCCATAAAGGCCGTCATCACCGGATCCTTGACCGGCTCGGCCGGTTTGGCCTGGGGCTCGGTGCGGGGAGTGCTCTTGGCTGCCGTGTCGGTTTTCGGCGGCTCGGGCAAGCCCCAGAAATCCTGACTGAAGGTGGGCAGTCCGAGGTGGTAATAGCTCCACAATTCAAACGAGCCGTCCTTGTCGCGGGCGGGATCCAGCCGTTTGGCAGTAAACCCCTTACCCTTGAGGAACTCCTTGTATTTTTCCGACAGGGCCGTGAATACTTTCAGGTCCGCCTCAATGGGGTTCACCACAGCTCCCATGTCGAGCATTCCGGCCACCATGGCATCATCCACGATGGTTCCGGGGGGTACGATCGCCTTCATCATCTCCTTAACCTCATCGAGCGTGTACGTTTTCACCGGATCGGCGTTCAGCATGCGGACGTACCGCTGCGGAATCTTTATCGCGCTCAGGTTGGCCGTGCTTTTCCGTCCACCCTTCATCGGCACCAGGCAAAAATTCGTGGAGCCGTAGGTCATCGTCATGGCTATTTCCGGATGAGCCGCAACGAACTGCATCAGGCTGTATGTTTCAGATTCGGAGCCCGACCATGCTCCCGTGCCGGGCTGGTTATATCCGTATAAATGAGGAAAGGTTATTCCGATATTGGTTCCGCCGGGGCCATCCTCATTGTACTGGCCATCCTTGTCATTATCAATCCCTTCTGTCAGGACCTTGTATATCCCCTTCTCACCTTTGGTGGGGTCCGCGCGTTTCATCAGCCGGGGATCCTTTTCATCGGGAATCATGGTGCCATCGGGATCCTTATACCGCATCTGCGTGATCAGCCCGTCACCGTTAAGGTCATCCGGACCATCCTCATCGGTCAGTTCATCGGCATCATCATTCCATGGTCTCAGGTTTCGTCCGTCAATCCGAAGGGGCTTTTCGTGAAGACGGGCGGCGCCATCCGGATTACCCAGCGGCAGAACGTACCAGGTCAGATTTTTATAGCGCTCAGGATCTTTGCCGATCTCTTCAATAAGCCTCAGAGCAGCCTCAGTTCCCAGCGGCGTGGTGCCCTCCAGGTTGGCCGCCACGAGCACGGCAGGAGCGGTTTTTTTCTGCGCCTGGGTTTCCGATCCGATCTCGACCACCTCGAATGCCTGGCCGCCATAAGTTGCGGCCAGCTTATGAACCTTAACCGTACCCGGGTGCGCTGCTGCATAATCCTTTACCCAGGCAGACGTTTCCGCGGGGGTATGATATTTCGTAACTGGAGGATTGGGTTTCTGGGCTTGCAGGCTGACTGCTGCCGTGATCAGAAGCCCGGTGAGAATCTCTTTCATGGGATATTCTTTACCGTTTAAAAGGCGGAAATTTACATAACATAGCAATACGTGGTGCACAAAAAAAACCCGGCCGGAAATCCGGACCGGGTTTACCCAAAAATAACCACTACACTAATTTTTAATGACTCTCAGGTTCTGAATGGTCCTCGTGGTATCCCGTGATCATCGATTTGTAATGCTCGGTAGGGGTTTTCCCCATGGTGGCAAAATAGAGGTGGATCACCAGGAAGAAGGAAATAAAGAATCCTGAAACCAGGTGAAGCAGGTCGGTGGCCGCAAATCCGCTGATTCCCAGCCACTCCTCGATGATGATATCGGGGAACAGGAGCGCCCATCCGGTAACGAAGATGATTGGCATGAACAAGTACATGACCAATGCGTAGGTAACCTGCTGCAAAGGATTGAATTTCCTCTCCTTGCCGATCGGAAACGGAGGTTTCTGCTTGAGGAATACGCCGATGGAATAGTAGTACATCTGCTTCCACATCCGCTTCCGGAATCCGGTAAACTCGATCAGGTAATTCCGGCCGTTTCCCGTGAACAGGTTACCGAGGATGAAGAAGAAATAGCTCGCTGTCAGGATCACTCCCGATATATTATGCATGCTCACCGCAATATCAAAGCGGATACTCGGGGATTCAGGCCCGGCGTAGTGCATGCTGATGCCTGAAATGATAAGGATCAGGCACAACAGGGCATTGGTAATATGCCACAGCCGGATCCAGATGGGATATAAATAAACTTTTCCGCTCATGTTATTTTTTGAATATTCTGATGAGTGAATGAATAATGACTCCACCGATTGCCATGGCGAACAGGATCAGGCTGACCAGGTTCAGGAACGGGCTGGGGTTGGTACCCACGGCCATCATGCGGTTTGAAACCAAGGCTTTAATTACGCCCTGTTCCTCGCGGTCCTGCTGAAGCTGATATTTGTACAGTGTGTGCTTGAGGCGGGAATCGGCCGAATGACAAGCAGCACAGGTCTTTACAGCCTCTTCCTTAGGCCTGATGTTATGGGCGACCAGCATATCCTCGCGGATTTCGGTATGGCACTCGATGCACCTTGCACTTTTGAAATGGTTGATGGCATTTGGAAGCCACGCATGTTTGGCGATGAGGGTCGATTTCGGATCCCCGTAGAGCAAATCGAACTTACCCATTCCCGAATGGCACTCAAGACAGATCGAATTGTCATAGGCAACAATCTCACTCAGGTTATGCTGACTTCGCGTGGTGATGCGATAACTGTGAGGATTGTGGCACGACCAGCAGTTGGTGTGCGACTTCTCGCGGGTGGCATGCACGCTTTTGGCATACTCATCGGTGATCGTCTGAAAGTTCAGTCCGGGCATAAACTCCGAATCCCCGTGGCAGTCGAGGCAGGAGAGCATCGGCTCAAGCTTCAGGTCGGACTTGTGCGGCAGGGTATTGTACTCCGATGAGTGGCAATCGGTGCATGCGAAGCTTTTATGGTTATTCTGATAGAACTCCAGCGTGTCGATGATCAGATCCTTGAACATCTTATGCCTGATCGTCTGCGATGAATCCTGGTTGGCATAGGTATAATAACGGTTTGCATGGCAGCTCAGGCAGAAATCGTTTGCCGGATTGCTAACAATTTTGGGGATCGAATCTTCCTGCGCCAGGCCAGCTGTGCTGGCCAGAGCGAGGAGGAGTGCTATAAATTTTATCTTCATCACATTAGTTAAAAGACAGAGAGACTTAGAGACCGAGAGACCGAGAGACCAAGAGACTTAGAGACTTAGAGACTTAGAATCTGACAGTCAGGTTGAATCCCACGTGCAACTGCTTGGCCAGCTCTTCGTTAAGAACGCTGAACCGGTTATAAGCCATATTCAGCTGGGGTACAATGTTATAGGCATTGGACACAAAGATCATAAAGCAGTGGGTTGGTGAAGCGATCTCCAGACCCAGGCCCAGGCTTGGCTTCGGAGCAACCAGCATCTCTTTCCGGGCCTCTCTTCTGGAGGCAGGGATAGATGGGGTAAAGACGAAGCCCTGATCATAGGTGGCAATAAGGGACATCTCGTTATAAACCTTGAAGCGGCCTCCAACGGATATTCCCATGTAGTCATTCCAATGTGTACTGTCGACTGAGTTGAAATGGCTGAATGAGGGAGCGATCTGGAAGCTCAGCTTGGGGCTGAATTTCCGGCTTAAAATCAGCTGGTTGAAATAACTGAACCGGTTGGTGAACTGATACTGTGTGCCGAATGCAGCGGTATCCGCCCCGTTAATGCAAACCTGAAGCAGGTAG
>MEOR01000030.1:0-3587 GCA_001769295.1 Bacteroidetes bacterium GWF2_49_14
AAAGCGCCCCGTCTCGATTATAACATGAAAGAGGAGATTGCCTGGTATTACGGAGGAGGCCAGATCATTGACACAACCAATACGGTGGAAAGTTTCTGGGGCTACTTTTATGTCAAGGAGAACCGATTTATTTTCAAGGACGATGTAACCGTCACCAATCCTGACAATACACTGGTTACCGACAGCCTGCTGTACAATTCCGAAACAGGCGCCATGTCGTTTGAAGGGCCCACTGAGGTTTTCAGCGATACGAACTACATTGCCTGTAACCGGGGGTTTTATGATTCAAAGAACAAGCTCTCGGTATTTAACCGGAGTGTTTTCTTGCAGGCCAAAGAGCAGAATCTGCGAACCGACAGCCTGATCTACAACCAGGCCAATAAGACCACTGAGGCATTTGGATCCGTAGAACTCAGGGATACAGTCGAAAACATGATTGTAACCGGTAATCACCTGTTTTATGAAGAGGTATTTAACCGGTTCAGAATCACCGAAGATGTTTTGTATATCATGATTGATAAAAAGGATAGCCTTTTTCTTCATTCCGATACGCTGATCTCTTCCAGGGAGGAGGAAAAGAAGTCGAGGCGCATTCAGGCGTTTCCGCATGTTCAGTTTTATCGAAGCGACATTCAGGGTCGGTGCGACTCGCTGGATTACCTTGTGGTTGACAGCATTATCCGTTTATTCAGGGAACCTGTCATCTGGCAGGAAAACAACCAGCTCACTGCCGATACCCTGGGCATTTTTCTTTCGAATGATGGAATCAGCAAGATGGAGCTGCAGAATTCCGGTTTTCTGGTTACACGGGTTGACAGTCTCAACTATAATCAGATCAAGGGAAAAACCATCACAGGGTACTTTTTAAACGATCAGCTGAACAAGGTGGTTGTGAACGGAAACGGGGAGTGCCTTTTCTATCCGAAGGATGATGAATCCATCATCGGCCAGCATAAATCACTGAGCAGTGAAATACTTATATACTTCAAGGATGGCAAGATTGACCGGATATCTTTTGTGAAGGATCCGGATTCGAAGCTGACTCCACTGAAGGATCTCGGACCGAATGATCTCTATCTCGAGGCTTTTAAGTGGCTGGGTGATAAGCGGCCGGCAAACCGGGAAGATATCCGGACCTGGAAATGAAAAAGGCGCCCGGGGCGCCTTTCAAGTTGTTTTCAGTACTCTTCTTCGTTAAAAAAGAAATCGTCTTTGCTGGGATAATCGGGCCAGATGTCTTCGATACTTTCGTAGATTTCACCCTCATCCTCAATCTCCTGCAAATTTTCGATAACTTCCAGTGGAGCTCCCGAGCGGATTCCGAAGTCGATCAGTTCGTCCTTGGTTGCTGGCCATGGAGCATCTTCCAGTTTTGAAGCTAATTCAAGTGTCCAATACATATCAATAGTTTATTTTGGGCAATTTTTTCGCAAATGTATACTAATTGCTCAATTAAACAAGATGCTGAAAAAAATGTTAACAAATCGTTAACGACCAATCAATATGACCGTTAAGATATCGGGCCGTTAGGCAGGTCACTGGCAACCTTTCCGTCAAGCAGCCTGATGATCCGTTGTGACCGCCGTGCTATGTCTTCTTCGTGGGTTACCACGATGATGGTATTGCCAAGCTGGTGAATCTTGCCGATGAGGTTCATGATATCAACCGAAGTTTTTGAATCCAGGTTACCGGTGGGTTCATCGGCCAGGATTATGGATGGCTTGTTTACCAGCGCACGAGCTACTGCAACGCGCTGGCGCTGACCACCGGAGAGTTCATTGGGTTTATGAGTAATCCGGTCTGAAAGACCGACTTCATCGAGCACTTTCAGTGCCCTTTCACGCCGCTCATGCTTGGGAACCCCGCCATAAATCAACGGGAGGGTAACATTCTCCAAAGCGTCATATCGGGGTAACAAATTGAATGTCTGAAAGATAAATCCAATTTCTTTATTCCGGATCTGAGCCAGCTCATCGTCGACCATCTGGCTTACATCGGTTCCGTTCAGGAAATAGTGCCCGCCCGAAGGTGTATCCAAGGCGCCGAGGATATTCATCAGGGTTGATTTACCCGAGCCCGAGGGGCCCATGATGGCCACATATTCGCCTTTGTTTATGATAAGATCAATGCCCCGGAGAGCCTGTACTTCCTGGGTTCCAACCTGGTAATTCTTGTTAAGTCCCTGCAGGGCGATCATATGTTCCATAACGGGTGTGTTTGGTTGCAAAAATAGGGCTAATTCAGGATATCAATTTTAACGTTGGAATTATTAACAATATTTAACAAAGCCGTTGATTCCTACTAAATTCGTCGGGATGGAGCAAATCCTGCAGACCGATATCAAATTTCTGCCCGGGGTAGGTCCCCGGCGCGCCGAGTTGCTGTTCAAGGAGCTTGGCGTTCAGACCTTTGAAGATTTACTCCGGCATTACCCCTATAAATATTCAGACCGGACGAAGTTCTTCACCGTGCGGGAAATAAATTCTGACCAGGCCTTTATCCAGGTTCGGGGTCAGATTATCTCGATGGACCTGGTTGGTACAAGGCCCAAACAAAGATTATCGGCACGGTTTGAGGATGCCACAGGCTCCATTGAGCTGGTCTGGTTCCAGGGGATTAAATGGATTCAGCAGTCGCTGAAATTCGGGGTCGAATATGTTTTATACGGAAAACCTGCCGTTTTCAACGGAGTATGGACCATCCCGCATCCGGAGGTCGAGGAGGCATCCAAAGTTTCGCAGTTTGTTTATCCGTTCGCCTATCAGGCGGCCTACCCCACCACCGAAAAACTCAAAAGCAGTTTTCTTACCTCCAGGGTTATACACAAGCTTCAATACCAGCTGTTGCAGCGGGTCTTAGGCAAGATACCTGAGACTTTGCCGGGTTCGGTTCTGGGCATACTGAAATTGCCGGAAATAAACGAGACCCTTTTGAATATTCATTTCCCAAAGGATCTGGATATATTAAAAAGAGCCCGTTACCGGTTGAAATTTGAGGAGCTGTTCTTTATCCAACTGGCATTGCTTCGGCAGAAGAACTGGAAAAACAGCCGGATCAAAGGTCATGTTTTCAGCAAGATCGGGGAATTGTTTAACCGCTTCTATGCGGAAAACCTGCCTTTTGAGATGACCGAAGCCCAAAAGCGCGTGATGCGGGAAATCCGTAAGGATCTTGGATCAGGCATGCAACTGAACCGGCTTCTGCAGGGTGATGTAGGAAGCGGAAAAACCCTCGTGGCTATCCTGAGCATGCTGATTGCGCTGGATAACGGTTACCAGGCTTGTCTTATGGCACCGACCGAGATCCTGGCCCAGCAGCACTATCAGACCATCACGCGGATGCTGGCCAACCTTCCGGTGCATATCAGGCTGCTGACCGGTTCTACGAAAACCAGGCATCGGACCACTTTGCATGAAGAGCTTCGGGAAGGTGAACTGGATATCCTGATCGGAACACATGCGCTGATTGAGGATACGGTTCAATTTAAAAATCTCGGACTGGTGGTCATTGACGAGCAGCACCGTTTTGGGGTTGCCCAGCGGGCGCGTCTGTGGGAGAAAGCGGGTGGAATTCTGCCGCACATCCTG
>MEOR01000030.1:3629-20043 GCA_001769295.1 Bacteroidetes bacterium GWF2_49_14
CTTTACGGTGACCTTGATCTTTCGGTGATCGATGAGATGCCCCCCGGACGGAAGCCCATCACCACCGCACACTATTATGATTCAAAACGGCTCTCCGTGTATGAATTCCTGCGGAAACAGATCCGGCTCGGAAGGCAAATTTATATTGTATACCCCCTGATACAGGAATCGGAAACCCTCGACTATAAAGATCTGTATGATGGCTATGAGAGTATCTCCAGGGCCTTTCCTGCCCCTGAATATGCCGTTTCGGTGCTCCATGGCAAGATGAAGCCCGAAGAGAAAATCAAGGCCATGGACTACTTCGTGCGGGGCATTACAAAAATTATGGTTTCAACAACGGTTATAGAAGTCGGGGTTGATGTACCCAATGCTTCAGTCATGATGATCGAAAGTGCCGAGCGCTTCGGGCTCAGCCAGCTGCACCAACTCCGCGGCCGTGTGGGAAGGGGCGCAGATCAGTCTTATTGTATCCTGATGAGCGGCTATAAACTCTCCAAGGAGGCTAAAACCCGTATCGAAACCATGGTCCGAACCAACGACGGCTTTGAGATATCCGAAGTGGACATGAAATTACGCGGTCCGGGCGACCTCGAGGGCACCCAGCAGAGCGGCATGCCCTTCAACCTAACAATTGCCAACCTGCTTACCGACAGCAAGATACTCGATCAGGCACGGAGAGCGGCGGAGCTGATCCTTGAAAAAGATCCGCTCCTCGAAGCGGCTGACAACCAGATTCTGGCCGATCAGTTGCAGCGGCAGAAGAGGGAAGTGAGGGATTGGTCACGTATTTCGTGACGCGTTTTGTACCCGTTGGGGCGCACCGCGTGCGCCCGTGTTGGGGCGGCACGCGGTCCCCGCGTACGCGGGGATGACAACGCTCTTGCATAAAGGTAATCCATAATTTTCCCCTTGTGCAGATCAATTCCCTTTCTTACCTTTGATCATCCCCCTGCGAACATATCGTTATAATTCATTATGCCATGAAAAAGGCTCAGTATGTTCTTTTGTCGGTACTCCTGCTGGGCTGTGATCCCGCCGCTGTTGATCCTGACAATAAAGACCTGACTCCCGCCGGACCTACCGGAACACTGGTCGCTGATTTCCCCATCACCCATGTCTGGATCGCTCCTGAAAGAATTATCCGGACCGATCTTCACATTTCACTGAATGCCTATGACATGTACCGGGGTAAGTATATTCAGTCGGCAAACCTTTCCGACTCACAGGAGCGATACAGTTTTTTCCTGCCTCCGGGCAATTACTATCTCGAAGCAGCAATAGCCTGCCTTTGCGAAGGCGACAGCTGCTCCGCCGGCGGGTTCCCGGGAAATAAGTGGGGCCAGAAACACGCGAGTTATACCTTCACCATCAAGGAGGATCAAATCACAGAGGTACTCATCAGGTTTTTAAAGTAATATGAGATACGCCGCAATAATACTGCTGCTGCTTCTGGCCGTCTCCTGCGAATCCGAAATCGATGTGGTTAATGAATCCGGATCGGTTCCGGTAATCTATTGCATACTAAACCAGGACGATACCGTTCAAAGCCTGAGGCTCACGCGCTCCTATCTCACTAACAATGCCCGCATTCCACCACCTTCTTCCGATAGCCTGAATATTCCCGGCAAGGTTTGCATTTCCATAGAGGAAGTTAAAAATGAACAAGTTACCCAATCATACCTGCTCCTCCCGAGGATTGTACAGAAAGATTCCGGATTTTTCCCGAACACCATTCATTGGGTCTATCAGGGCTCCTTTAAGGTAGTGGAATCAAATACTTACAGGCTTATCATCGACATAAAAGACTGGGATTTTGCAGGATACTCCTCTTTCGTCTCCCTTGGGGATTTTCAACTTGTGGACCCGGCCTACCCGGAAGCCAGGAAAATTCACATGCTCGACGACCACAACCCATTGATTCACTGGACTAAAAGCCAGAATTCGGCTGTATATCAGGTTGGCATCAGGGTTCATTATCAGGAGATCAGCGGTGACCAACTGGAGGAAAAATCGATTGTAATTCCCTTTACAACTGCCTTTTACCGTGATTACCCCGGAGGTTTTTATTCTTATACCATAAACAGTAATCAGTTTTATAAAAGGCTGTCAGAGTTAATGCCGGTAAATGAGTCACTCCTTCGTCAATTTAGTGGCGCCGATGTTTTCGTGATTGCAGGCAGTGAATCCCTTGCCTTTTTTCTGACTTCACAGGAGAGGCAGGACCCTTTTCAACTTTTCGACTATAAAAACATAATCAATGGGCAGGGGGTATTCGGGTCCTGCAAGACCAAGGAGACCAAGGGGTTCAGGCTGGATGCACAATCACTGGATACCCTGGCTTACGGCTTTTATACACATTCACTAAACTTCCTCGACAGCGATGGGCACCGCAAGGAATAACCGGTTGTTTGCTGCCCTGCTTATGGTTGCACTTCTGGCTTCCTGCCGGAAGCCTGCAGATGATCCGCAAATCGTGGAGGCCTTTTTCAAGTTAACTCCCGAATCCGGTTCCACCACCACCCGATTCGAGTTCGATGCTTCACCAACCCTGTTGGTTGCCGATGAAGAGCATCCGGTTCTGATCCGATATGACTGGCAGGGCGACGGAACCTGGGACCAGGATTACACCACCGATGCCACGGTCAGTCACCGGTTTCTGAAGCCAGGGAGTTATAATATCCGGATGGAAGCACGAAATATGTCAGGCCTTCGTGACACGTTCAACACCGGTCTGATTGTAGTGCAAGGCTATTCTGCGCCGATCGCCGACTTGCAGGTTTTGCCAGACTCGGCCAATATTTTTACCACATTTATATTCAGTGCGTCACATTCCTTTGACGATGAGGATTCCATGAACCTCCTGATCTTCCGGTGGGATTTTGACGGGGACGGAAGCTGGGACACCGGGTTTGAATCCCAATCAATGGGTTCGCACCTGTTTGCCTCGACGGGGAAATACCTGGCAGGCGTTGAGGTTATGGATCCCACCGGCCGGAGTTCAGTGGTTAAAAGACTGGTAACCGTTGATCTGCTTAATGACAGTATTCTTCCTCAATTTACCGCAGACGGTGGGTTCTGCACGGTTTCGGATATTTTTCATTTTGATGCATCGGGATCGAGTATCATCGGAAGGGCTGAAGCGCTGATGACATACTCATGGGACATTTTTGCGGATAACGTCTGGGAAGAAGCTGGGCTCGCCACTCCTAATTTTAACCGGATCATCCAGAAGGAGGGTAAGGTCAAGGTGAAGTTAAGGGTAACGGATGAACGGGGTTTGTATATGGACACAACCCGCACCGTAGAGATTTTCCCGATGAATACGCTGCCCGAAGTAAAACTGACCCTTGGGAATCCGCTTGGAAATCTTGGGACTGAATACTTCATCCATTGTATCGGGACGCACGACAGGGAAACCCAGATACTGGATCTCGGTTATCAATGGGATGTAAACGCAGATGGCCGCTGGGACCCTGAATTCAATAACCTGCGTGAAATAAAATACCGGTTCAGCACCATTGGGAAGCATCCGGTGAGTCTCAAGGTAACGGACGGGCATGAGGATTCGGTGGTCAAGACTGATACCATCTATGTCTTTGAAGGTGACCACGAAACAGCTCTCCTGGCCGACAAACGCATTGAGGGACAGACCGATTATTATGGGATTGTCAGGTTAGGGAATTTGTGGTGGATGCAAGAGAACCTGCTGTTTTACAAGGAGCCTACCAAGGATAACCCGGGTGTGGTACCCATGGCCTATGGCGCTGACACTACCCTTTGGGAACAATATGGGGGATTATACACATTTAATCTTGCAAGTGGTCTGTGTCCGAAAGGCTGGAGGCTGCCGACCCGGGCAGAATTTCAGGAACTGTTCACCGTTGAGGCCAGGGGCTCGATCGGGGCCCTGCTTTTGGGAGGTGAAACGGAGTTCCATGCTAAGTTGGGTGGTTATATCGATTTCAACGGGCGCTCCGTCGGATTTGGAACAATAACACATTTCTGGCTGGGAGGTGTAAGCTCGAACAACATTCCAAGTGCCTGGTATATTGACCGTTCGAAAGGTGAAAGCAAGGCGGTGATGGTTAGTAAAGGGTATGGGTTTTCTGTGCGGTGCGTGAGAAAGGAATAACATCGTGACACGTGACGCGTGACGCGATTTGTGCCCGTAGGGGCGCACCCGGTCCCCGCTTTCGCGGGGATGACAAGTACCTTGGCCAACGTACATGGTTGGAATGCGGTCCCCGCGTTCGCGGGGATGACAACTCTCCGAGGCCCAACCGGTAACCGGTAACCGGCAACCGGTGTACAGACGCATAATAATGCGTCTCTACCGCAGTTTCTCTGTCACCTTTTGCAATACTGCGGCCGACTGCTCCATCACCATGGTGCGCCAAACCCCCGAAGAAGGAAAATACATCTCCTTTACCCATTCTTTCACTTTCCGTTCGCTTCGTTTGTTTTTATATCCATGATGGAAACCCTGGTTTTCCAGGATCATATTTTGGATGGAACGGAGGGACCCCATGGTGGTCTGGCTGTCCATGGTTCCGTATTCGAGCGTCATCGGGATTACCAGTTTTCCGGGAATCAATTCACCGATAAGGCTGGAGAAATCACCTGAGATCGTATAAAAATCCTTTGAATCTCCCCAGTCGATCGTATACCCCGAAAACAGATTTTCGGTTGTGGTGCGGATTTCAGGGGTTTCGGGCGGATTCGGGAAGAGATGCATTTTGCCTCTTTCACCATAGCCGGTGTGAAGGTCAATATGAATGACGGTATCGTACCGGCTGGCATATCTGACCAGCAGCGGCTTGAGTTCCAGGAGCTGGGGCTCAAACTGTTTTCCCCCGAAATAGAGCCCCTCCGGAAATTCATACTGGCCCTGCAGAACTGCCTGTCGCAGGGTCGGCATGCCTGATTTTATTATTTTCGATATGGCCCGAAGCACAAACAGGCGGTTCTGACAGCTCCCAAGGCTTACCGCCTTATCAGGGTTGATAAATCCATATAAGTCCCTGTAACCCTCATTTTTTGTCGAAAAAAGTTCAGGAGATGCGCCGCAGTTCCTATTCATATCCACATTATTCTCTGTGACCCTCCTTATGATATTGAATCCATAGGGATTCATGCCATGAATCAGCAAAACACCTGAATTCTTAAGCAAATCGGGGCTGAGATACTTTTCAATGAACATAAACTGGATGGCGCTGCCCGTATAGCCTTCAACGCCGTGAATTCCGCTTGAAATGATCACCAGGTTTTTTGCGTTTTTCGAACCTGGAATGTACAACCCGTCAACGGTTAGCTGGGTTCCGGTAGCTGTCGGTACCGGAATCCTTATGCTTTCTGCAGCCTTGTAAACCACCTTCAGACTATCAGCCAACTTACGGAAGTCAGCCCGGCACTCCTCATAAGTTGTGTTGAAATAACGCAGGTATTCAGGTTTAACGGGTACTTTCGGATCTTTCGGAAACCGTCCGTCGTTGGGTTCTCCGGCTTGAGACGGCCCGGAAAAGACCAGAATTGTGGCCAGCAACAAGGTCAGGGTCTTGGATGATTGCATGGTTGTAGTTGTAAAATTTAGCATCTAATTTAGCGAACTTATTAAAAGTGAAACTAACAATGAAAATATCTGTCCTGACCGGTATATTAATTGCATTGTCGGCCTTTACCGCACTGGATGCCAGTGACGGCTACCCGGTTGATAAGGGTATCAATGTCCTTCACTATACATTTACAATTAATCTGGAAGATACCACAGACCGGATAGACGTCGTATCGGAATTAACCATCCTGATGACCTTGAAAACAAGGATTTTAGGGCTCGATTTAACCGGCCTCAATGATAAAGGAAAGGGCATGATTATTTCTGATGTTTTGCTCCGTGATCAGAAACTCCCGTTCAGTCATTTAAATAACAGGATCAGTATAACTCTGCCCGATTCCCTTTCCGTTCCCGGAGAATTCAAAATCAGGATTCATTATTCCGGGATTCCGGCTGACGGCCTGATCATTTCGAAGAATAAATTCGGGGACCGCACCTTTTTTGGCGACAACTGGCCCGACAGGGCACGGAACTGGCTTGCCTGCGTGGATCATCCGTCGGACAAGGCCACCGTCGAGTTCATTGTAAAGGCCCCGGGACATTACAAGGTGGTCGGGGTTGGATACCTGGCAGGTGAGTACGCCTTTGAGCCGCTGAACCCTGTCGGAAAATACCGTGTGACCCGTTGGCGGGAGGATGTTGATATCCCGACCAAGGTTATGGTAATAGGCCTGGCTGATTTTGCATGGGAAACATCAGGTTTCTCAAAGGGAGTACCGGTTCAGACCTGGGTGTACAGTGAGGACCGGCTGGAGGGTTTTACTGATTATCAGCCCGGAGCTGACATCCTGACCTTCTTTCAGGATCTTATCGGACCCTATTCTTACGAAAAACTGGCAAATGTGCAGTCGAAAACCATCTATGGAGGAATGGAGAACTCCAGCTGCATTTTTTATTACGAAGGATCGGTTAACGGTAAAAGCAAGATGCACAGTTTATTGGCCCATGAAATCGCCCATCAATGGTTTGGTGATGCGGTTACGGAAAAAGACTGGCACCATGTGTGGATCAGTGAGGGTTTTGCAACCTACCTTGAAGCGGTTTATGCAGATTCACTCATCCCCGGCCGATCGCTTGCCAAAAGCATGGAAGAAATGCGCGAGCAGGTTATCATATCCTATAAGCGTGATCCCAAGCCGGTTATTGACACCACTATTACAAATTACATGGAGCTGTTGAGTACGAATTCCTACCAGAAAGGGGCATGGGTCCTGCATATGCTGAGGCAGGAACTGGGAGAGGATACTTTCTGGAAGGGAATCCGCCAATTCTACATGGAATATCAGAATAAAAACGCCTTATCCTCAGATTTTTGCCGGGTGATGGAAGAGGTCTCAGGGCTGCCGCTCCGCAAATTCTTTCATCAGTGGCTCGAGGTTGCCGGCCAGCCTGACCTATCCTGGAGCTGGGATTATGATGCAAAAAACAATTCGATAACCATTGACCTTACCCAGAACGGGAGCGGCGAGCCTTTTGCGTTCAAACTTCCTGTCAGGATTACGAATGAAACCGGTTCGGCTGTCATGAATACGACTCCCCCGGTTACAGAAAGGCAGACCCGAATAACCTTTCCGGTTGATTTCAAGCCTTCAGCCGTAGTTTTGGATCCGGAGGTTACACTATTGTTTACACAGAGTCTGGTTGTCAGGTAACTGACATTTCAGCCGATTTTTCCCTGGTAAAGTTTTGGCACGATTTATGTTTATATCAACATATCTATATATTTGTTAGACAATGACTATCAACAAGATATCCGGAATCAATAAACTTAAGGAGCTGGTCAGCAATAACAAAAAGGCATATTTACTTCTGTATAAGAGCGGATCGGAGCAGAGTGATTGTGCACTGGTCAACTTTACTAAGAGCAGCAACCTTACTGACGGACTGGTTTTATTATCTGCGGATGTCAGCGAAGTAAGGGACATACACCCGGTCTATGGGATCCAGTCGGTTCCTGCCCTATTGGAATTTGATTCCGGTGAGCTCCGGAACGTAATTAAAGGATGTCAGCAGCCACAGGTTCTGAAATCCTTTTTTGAAGAAGCTGCCTACCGTGCAACCATGGAAAAGGAGGGCAGGCGTGTAAGACAGGTAACAGTTTATTCCACTCCAACCTGTTCCTGGTGTACAACACTGAAAAGTTACCTTCGCAAAAACAAAGTATACTACACGGATGTTGATATCTCGAGAGACCCTGGCGCAGCACAGAATCTGGTCAGCAGAACCGGTCAGCAAGGGGTTCCGCAAACCGAGATCGACGGTTCATGGGTGGTAGGTTTCGATCAGAAGAAATTGAATACACTGTTGGAAATCAAATAAATCAAATACATGAAAAAAACAACTTTGATTCTTTTCCTGGCTTTAGCCTCCGGACTGATGCTTCGGGCAGGAAACACCGGCGAACAAACCCCGGATTCACCTTCCAAACCGATACATCTGACCAAGGCAGAGTTCAAAAAACGGGTTATGGACTATGACACCAACAAAACCGAATGGGTTTACAAAGGTGATAAGCCAGCCATCATAGACTTTTATGCAGATTGGTGCGGGCCGTGTAAAAAGGTTGCCCCGGCACTCGAAGAGCTTGCCAAGGAGTATGCAGGCAAGGTATATATCTACAAAATCAATGTGGATCAGGAGCAGGAACTGGCCGGCCTTTTCGGGGTTCGCAACATTCCGACCTTCCTGGTAATCCCGAAGACGGGCAAACCCTCCCTCGCCTCAGGAGCTAGTTCCAACCATGCGGAAAACAAGGCCAGGTTTAAGAAAGTTATTGATGACTTATTGAAATAGTAATGAAAGAATTACATCCTGTTAACCAGCAGGTTCTGCTGGAATTAGACAGCCAGAAAGAAAAGAAAACGGCTTCCGGCATTATTATTCCGGATTCAGCAAGTGAAAAGCCCCGATTTGGCAAGGTGCTAAGTATGAGCCAGATTGACAATCCCGAAATTGTGGTTGGCAATGTGGTGTACTTTAAGGAATATGGCGGTCAGTCAGTCAAAATTGAAGGTAAGGAATTTTTCCTGATCCCTTATGGAGATATTCTGGCCAAGGTGGTGGAGACGGAGGAGATTTAGGATTTTAATGCTAGCAATGCCTTCATATCCAAAACCTTAACCCTCCTGTTTCGTATTTCGATCACGCCCTCTTTTTCCAATTCCGCCAGTCCGCGGGCAACGGAAGGGCGGGCCACACCAAACAGATCGGCAAGATCCTTCTGAGACGCCGAGATTTCTTTGACCTCATTCTGGCGAACTCCAATGGATACCAGGTAGTTGGCCAACTTCTCCCGGATTGTCTTAAAGGTCAGGAACTTGATTTTTCTCGACAGAAACTGTGCCTTTGAGCTGACCAATGAGAGGTAGTTCATCATAACGGTCTGATTCAATCCGAGTAATTTCAGAAATTCTTCCCGGTAGATGATCAAAACCTTAACGGATTCATTCGCAAGCACATCTACGGGATACCGGTTCTCCTGACCAAAAAGAAAAGCGCCAGCCAATGGTCTGGGTGCTGCGACGTCCTCAATTTTAACCGCTCGGCCTTCACTGTCGGTCATCTCTCCCCTCGCCGACCCCTCCAGCAAAATCATAAGCCTCTTAACTTCATCTCCCTGGATAGCCATAATTTCATCCTTTCGGTAAGATTTAATCTGGAACTGCAGGTTCTCAAAGAGGTGTAAAAGCTCATCCGCCGGAACCCCCCGCATGATCGGGCATTGTGAAGTCATTTCAATCCATTCCATGGTAAATCAGAATTTGTAACAATTGTAACAATTTTTACACTTCAGGCAACATATTTTTGACAAAAAAAATCCAATCATGAAAAGGGAAATCATAACCATAGATGAAGAGAGGTGCAATGGATGCGGACTGTGTGTTCCAAACTGCCATGAAGGCGCCCTTCAAATCATCGACGGGAAAGCGCGGCTGATCAGTGACCTGATGTGCGACGGGCTTGGTGCCTGCATCGGGCACTGTCCGGAAGGTGCCATCGCCATTGAAGAGAGGGAAGCTGAACCCTATGATGAAATCAAAGTCATGGAACAGATGATGTCGAAAGGCAAGAATACGTTGATTGCACACCTTGGACATCTGAAAGAACACGGTGAGAAAGAGTTTCTGCGCCAGGGAGTGAGATACATGCTGGAGCACCAGGACGAGCTCGATTTTAATGCAGATGAAGTACTGGGGGCGTTGCACGCCACACCCACACCTCACACAGACACCCAAACCCACCTGGAGCACGGAGCTGGGGCGGCATGCGGGTGTCAGGGATCGCAAACGAAAACTTTCGGGGCGGGGGCTACAGTTATGGCTTCTGGTTCAGTTAACAATCAGCCGTCGGCTTTGACCCATTGGCCGGTTCAGATGCATTTGCTGAATCCGAAGGCAGGGCATTTTCAGGGCTCAAACCTGCTGCTTGCCGCGGATTGCACCGCATTCTCCCTGGGAAACTTCCACAGTAGTTTCCTGAATGGCAAAACACTGGCCATTGCCTGCCCGAAGCTGGATTCCAACCGGGAAGTGTATGTTGATAAACTGCGAGTCCTGATAGAAGAGAGCCAGATTGACACCCTGACCGTGATGGTTATGGAAGTTCCCTGTTGCAACGGTTTGCTGCAGATAGCCGAAGTGGCACTGTCACAGAGCTCCAGACAAGTGCCAGTAAAAGTGATCGTTGTTACGGTTGACGGGCAGATAAAGGTTGAAAAGTGGCATAGGGTGTAGGCCGGTTACCGGTTGCCGGTTAGGGCCAGAAATTAGTTTGGTGGCTGTGGGACGCGGTCCCCGCTTTCGCGGGGATGACAATTGCAACAGCGTTACCTTAAGAGCGTTGTCATCCCCGCGAAAGCGGGGACCGCGTCCCAAACTACCGCCCTCCACGTTGTCATCCCCGCGAAAGCGGGGACCGCGTCACGCGTCACGGTTTTTTCTACCTTTGGCCTGTCAACCCGATTTGCCATGAAACGCTATCTCCCCCAACTTTTATCTTTTATCTTTCTTCTTTCGTCTTTCGTCTTAAAGTCGCAAGACTTTGGCAGCTTCCCTCCAGGCATGAAATGGATGCAGCTGAACAGTAAAAACCTTCGTGTCATCTTTCCAAAAGGTCTTGAAGACCAGGCCCGTCAGGTTTCCAACACCATTCAGTTTGAGGATGCAAACAACCGAATCAGCATCGGGCCCTTATCGAAAAAACTCAATCTGATCCTGAATAATCAGGGGGTTATTTCAAATGGATATGTTTCCACCATGCCATACCGATCGGAATTCTACACTACCCCGCCCCAGGACGGCAATGGATTAGGCACAATGGACTGGCTTACGCTTCTGTCGATCCATGAATACCGGCATGCACTCCAGTATATAAATCTCAGGCGAGGGATCAATAAAATTGCATGGTACCTGTCGGGTGAGGCCGGCTGGGGAACCATGATGACCCTTGCAGTTCCCCAGTGGTTCTTTGAAGGGGATGCCGTTGTCACGGAAACAGCTCTCACCGATCAGGGCCGCGGACGGGTTCCCTATTTTATGTCCCAATACAAAAGCATCCTTCTTGACAGCACAAAATACACCTACATGAAGGCCCGCAACGGGTCATTTCGTGATTATGTTCCCGATCATTATACGCTAGGGTACCTTTTGTGCAGCTATGGACGCGACAGCTTCGGCAATGACTTTTGGAAAAAGGTTCTTGGGCGAACGGCCTGGTACAAGGGATTTATTTATCCCTTTTCTGATGCAGTAATGAAGTACACCAAACTTTCAACCAGGAAGTTGTATAAAAAGGCTTTCAACGAGTATCGTGAACAGTGGCACATTGCAGACAGCCTCCTGGTGCTTACCCCTTCACAGCGATTGGATGAGCCCCGCCAAACGATAACCAGCTACCGGTATCCCGTCTTCCTTGACAATGGGGATCTCCTGGTTTGCAAGTACAGCTATGACAAGACCGAAGCCATTTACAGAAGGAAACCGGACGGGACGGAAGAGCAGCTGTGCGAAACGGGCATCGCCCAGGACCGGTATTTCACCACCGGAGGCCCCTGGATTGCTTGGGCAGAATTATCGTGGGATCCAAGGTTTTCCTCCGTTAGCTATTCCGATATCGTATTGTTCAACACAGAAACAAAAAGCAAAACCTACCTTACCCGGCACCAGCGGTTCTTTTCCCCGGCAGTCTCACCGGATGGGAAAAATGTGATGGTGCTGGAGGCAGACCTGTCAAATCAGTATAAAATTCAAATCCTGGACATCCAGTCGGGAAAAATCCAGCAAACCCTGCCCAACCCCGATAATATCTATTATACATTCCCAAAATGGGATCTGGATGGAAAAAGCCTCATCAGTGCCATCAGGATGTCATCGGGAGCCATGTTTATCTGCCGTCAGCAACTAAATAGTGGCGCTATAACGCCAATGAACAAGTCGATAAACCATATAATCGGTGAAGTGGTGGTCTCCCGCGAATCCATTTTGTATTCAGCCACTTACAGCGGAATCAACAATATTTACAGCCTCGACCGCAAGACCGGGACCATTCGTCAGATGACTTCCACCCGGTTTGGTGCGTATTACCCGGCAATCAGTCCTGACGGGAAAACGCTGGTGTATTCAGAGTTTACCCGGAAAGGGTACCATCTGATGAGCGCTTCCACTCAGATCTTGCCCAAAAAGATTGTTAATCCGAAACCTCTCCATCAACTTCCGGAATTCAGCCACGGGTACCAGAATGAAGAGGGAGGCAACATACTGGGTAATATAAATGACCTGAATATCCCCGTGAAACCCTACAAACCCTGGCTGCACTTCGCCAACATTCACAGCTGGACCTTATCACCGACCACTCAATCAGTCGACCTGGACCTGATTTCCGACAATATCCTGAGCGATTTTCATATGCAGGGTGGCGCCGCCTATTATTGGAATGAAGATGCTTTTGGATTCCATGCAGGGATTCAATACGGGGGATTATTTCCGATACTGGGCCTCTCTTTTTCACGGAATTACCGGTCACCGGCTGCAGATGCCGAGGACCCCCGGGCCTGGGTTGAGGATGTAGGGTCTGCCCAGTTCAGCATTCCCCTGAATTTCTCGAAAGGTCTCTTCTACAAGCAGGCCGGTATCTCTGCAGGGTACAACCTGATCAGCTACCAGGAAGTTGCGCCTGATGATTTCAATGTGATCGGCGAACTCCATACATTCCACTCTGTTGCGGCAAACCTACGCTATGCGCAGACAAAAAAACAGGCCTATCAGAATATAACCACGCCGCTGGGCTTTGCCGTTGAGTTATCCGCCAAGCAATCAATAAGTTCCATCTATGCAGGCCAGTATATGGCCTTCGCCGATGGTGCCATCCGCGGATTCCGGCCGAACCATAATTTTGTGGTGAGCGCCGCATGGAAATATGAACCAGCCAATAACGACTACACCTTCCTTGACCTGTTCCTCTATCCGAGGGGATATTCAATACCGGTCAGCAACTGGATGGTAACAGTCCAGTCGTCCTATCATTTTCCACTATTTTACCCTGATTTTGGTTTCGCGGGCATCTTTTACTGCTCGCGTATCAGGGCAGACGTGTTCGCAGATTACGGATATGCGGATATCCCTTACACGGAATTGACCGATTCATACGGCCTGTTCCTGTCGGCAGGCACTGAAATCATCCTGGACACCCGTTGGCTTAATCTGCTCGATTTCCCAATGGGATTCCGGTTCTCATTTCTCGCAACACCCGATTTTGCCGACTCCGGCAAGCGATTCAACTTTGAATTTGTTGTACCTATTATACGCTTATAGTAACACCCATGAAAATATATCAGGTTGATGCCTTCACATCAAGGCTCTTTTCCGGAAACCCGGCAGCGGTTGTTCCCTTACAGGAGTGGCCCGAAGATGAAATCATGCAGAACATAGCCATGGAGAACAACCTGGCTGAAACGGCCTTTTTTATACCGGACGGAGATAATTTCCACATCCGATGGTTTACGCCAAAGCTCGAGGTCGACCTGTGCGGTCATGCAACGCTGGCCACCGCCCATGTGTTGTTCAATCACCTTGGCTATACGCACGATGAATTGCTTTTCAATTCGCGCAGCGGGATCCTGCGCGTATTCCGAGAGGGAAAGCGCTACATCCTTGACTTCCCTGTCGATGAACTGGACCCGGCCGAACTACCCGATGGCCTGGTGGAGTCACTGAATGGCAAGGAACCATTGTTCTGCTATCAGGGTAAAACCGACTATCTCCTGATATATGAAAAGCAATCCGATATAGAGTCCATGAAGCCCGATTTTACGATGATGGGCAAAGTTAAAGCCCGCGGCATCATTGTATCGGCACCTGGAGAGTGGGTCGATGTGGTTTCGAGGTTCTTCGGGCCCCAGGTGGGCATCAATGAAGATCCGGTAACCGGTTCCGCTCATACCTCCCTGACTCCTTACTGGAGCCGGCAGCTCGCCAAAAGCGAGTTCACAGCCCGGCAACTGTCGGAGCGCGGCGGCGACCTGATCTGCCGGAACCGCGGTCTGCGGGTGGAGATTGGCGGGGAGGCGGTGACGTTTCTCGAGGGGGAGATTGGGGGGTGAAGGCAGAAGTTACTTTGGTGGCTGGGGGGACACGGTCCCCGCTTTCGCGGGGATGACAACGCTCTAGAGGTAACGCTGTAGCAATTGTCATCCCCGCGAAAGCGGGGACCGCGTCCCAAACTACCGCCTTACACATTGTCATCCCCGCGAAAGCGGGGACCGCGCCCCTCAGTAAAACTTAAATAAAAAGCACCACGAAATGAGCCTGCGTACCTTATATCATCCGGAAGTATTCCAGGGAAGCCTGAATCGGAAAAACTATTTCGAGGGATGGTATTTTAAGCAGGTTGCGAAGGATTTCAGCGAGGTTCTGGCAATAATACCGGGGATCTCACTGGCAGGCCGGCAGCATGCCTTCATACAGGTGATCAACGGAATCACCGGGGCCACTCACTATATCGAATATCCTGTTGATGCTTTTACAGCTTCCAACAAAAATCTGGATATCAGGATTGATTCAAACCGGTTTACACGAACTTCAGCCCAGCTGTCCATCCACCGCGACGAGCTCGATCTGGAAGGTGAACTCATATAC
Organism: Bacteroidetes bacterium GWF2_49_14; assembly: GCA_001769295.1. Lineage (GTDB taxonomy): Bacteria > Bacteroidota > Bacteroidia > Bacteroidales > UBA12481 > UBA12481. The sequence goes on from MEOR01000030.1 coordinate 18,375, forward strand.
AGCGGTCAGATGGCCTGGCCCGGAAATCCACTGGCTCCCGGAATCATGGGCTGGTATAGTTTCGTTCCATTCATGGAGTGTTATCACGGGGTCGTTTCCCTTGACCACACGGTATCGGGCAGGCTCGATTATCAGGGTAAAGAATTGAATTTTTACGATGGAAGGGGCTATATTGAAAAAGACTGGGGAACTTCGATGCCGGAGTCATGGATTTGGCTTCATGCCAATACCTTCCCGGAAACCGGAACTTCAGTGATGCTCTCAGTAGCCAAGATCCCCTGGCTCGGCAGCTTTTTCATCGGGTTTATCTGCTTCGTCCTTCATCAGGGTAAAATCTACCGGTTCATGACGTACAATCATACAAAAGTAAGATCACTCAAACTATCGGATGGAGGATTCTCGATGGAGCTGGGCAACCGGGAAAACCGGCTAAGCATTGTGGCGGTTCAGAAAAAAGCGGGACAGCTCAAGGCACCGGTAAAAGGACTGATGGATCGATATATTAAGGAAAGTATAGATTCTGAGGTAGTTATGAACCTTCAGACCCTATCAGGCAAAGAAGTCTACAATGGAAAAGCTGAAAAAGCCGGGTTGGAGTTGGTTGGAAATCTGGAGGAACTTGCTAAATTCGCAACGAAATGAAAACATCGACGAACTTAAATAATTGGTGGTGGCACAGAACCGTTTCGGATTCCGTGAGGTAAACGTGCTGCCCTGAATACACATACATGGCCCGTCGTACTCACGACGGGCTATTTTTTTACTATCAGATCCAATGTATAAGATACGCACACATGTAAAGACGACGCTGGCCGATATGGTGACCCCGGTCAGCCTATACCTGAAAGTCAGGGATCTCTATCCGAGGGCCATTCTGCTGGAGAGTTCCGATTATCATGGCGGGCAGGACAACTATTCGTTCATCTGCCTGGAACCGGTTGCCGGCATCGTGGTCGACGACAAACAGGTGAGAATTTCCTATCCCGGAGAACCGGCAGTGACAAGGCCTCTTGTGAATGTGCCGGCGATTCTTGAGGAGTTCATCTCCTCATTTGTTCCGGAAACAATAGATTCCGCGACCCGCCTGAATGGTTTCTTCGGATATATGTCGTACGATTCAGCCGAGATCTTTGAAAAGGTTCCGGCTGCGCGTAAGGGGCCTGATCCGAACCGGATTCCGTTAATCCGATATCATATTTACCGGTATATCATCGCGATAAATCACTTCCGTAATTCAGTGCAGCTCCTGGAAAACCGGTTTGACGACGGGCCGGATACACTCGAAACCATTGAAAATCTTTTGGTTAACAGGAATTTTTCTGTTTTTCCATTCCGCACTGCCGGTGCCATTACCTCCAACCTGACGGATGAAGGATACCGAAACCTGGTAACTATTGGGAAAAAGCACTGTCATCTGGGGGATGTATATCAGATTGTGATGTCACGGCGTTTCGAACAGGAGTATCAGGGAGATGACTTTAATGTTTACCGCAGACTCCGGTCGATCAACCCGTCGCCCTACCTATTTTATTTCGATTTCGGAGGCTACCGCATCTTTGGTTCCTCACCGGAAGCACATCTGATTGTAAGGAATGTGAAGGCGTCCATTTGTCCCATTGCCGGCACTTTCCGCCGGACCGGGGACGATGAGCGTGACCGTGCCCTGGCG
>MEOR01000030.1:20053-29818 GCA_001769295.1 Bacteroidetes bacterium GWF2_49_14
CGCAGGATCCCAAGGAAAATGCGGAGCACGTGATGCTTGTTGACCTGGCCCGCAATGACCTGAGCCGTAATGCGACGGATGTTACGGTTGAAACGTTCAAGGAGATTCAGTTCTATTCGCACGTTTTGCACATGGTTTCCACCGTAACCGGCAAGCTACCCCATGACTTCAACCTTTTCCGGCTGATGGGTGACACCTTTCCGGCAGGAACCCTGTCGGGAGCCCCGAAGATCCGTGCCATGGAGCTCATACATCAGAATGAATCGACCAATCGCGGATTTTACGGCGGCTGCATCGGCCAGATCGGTTTCGACCGCAGTTTGAACCATGCCATCATGATCCGCTCCTTCCTGTCGATCGAAAACCGCCTGGTATTCCAGGCCGGAGCCGGGATCGTATCGGAATCCATCGAAGAAAACGAGCTCAAAGAAGTCAATAACAAGCTCGGCGCCCTCCGCGACGCCATCACCCTTTCAAATTCCTAGCAAATCTTCCTATCAACAAATCAACAAATCACCGCATCAGCAAATCAGCACATCATGAAAATCCTTCTACTAGATAATTACGACTCCTTCACCTACAACCTCGCCCACTACCTCCGCGAGATCACCGGTGAGGCCGTCCCTGTGCTGCGGAACGACCAGATTTCGCTCGATGAGGTCGGCCGTTATGATGCGATCGTATTGTCGCCCGGGCCTGGACTGCCTAAAGATGCCGGGATCATGCCGGAGTTGCTTCGCAGATATGCTCCGTCGAAAAAAATCCTCGGGGTCTGCCTGGGAATGCAGGCCATCGGGGAGTGTTTCGGTGGCACCCTGATCAACCTTGACCGGGTTTATCATGGCCAGGCTACTCCGGCCACTATTCTTAAGCCCGATGAGATCCTGTTCCGCGGACTTCCCGAACAGATAACCGTTGGCCGGTATCACTCCTGGGTTGTATCCGCCGAAAACTTTCCGCAATCCCTTGAGATCACGGCAATCGACGACAATGGTCAGGTTATGGCCCTCAGACACAAGCAGTTTGATGTAAGGGGAGTGCAATTTCATCCGGAATCAGTATTGACACCGGAGGGAATGGGGATGATACGGAGGTGGGTGGGAATGTGACGCGGGACGCGTGACCCGGTACACGATTTGTGCCCGTAGGGGCGCACCGCGTGCGCCCGTGTAGGGACGGACCCGTGGTCCGTCCGGGTCCGTCCCAAAATGAATGATGAAAATGAATGATAAAAATGAACGTTGAGATCCAGATCCAGATCAGGGCAACCGGTCCCCGCTTTCGCGGGGATGACAAGGCTCCGAGGCTAAAAAATAACCAGTAACCAGCACCATGAAAGAAACCCTCTCCACCCTCTTCCAATACAAAACCCTCACACGCACCGAGGCAGCGGAGGTGCTGCGAAAGATCGCGACCAGCCAGTTTAATGACACACAGATTGCCGTTTTTCTGGCTGTTTTCCTGATGCGATCCATCACCATCGAGGAGCTGAGCGGTTTCCGTGAAGCCCTCAAGGAGCTCGCTTTGGAAATCGATCTGGGTGATTACCGCACCATCGACCTGTGTGGGACAGGTGGCGACAATAAAAACACCTTCAACATTTCCACCTTGTCATCCTTTGTGGTGGCCGCCTCCGGCGAGAAAGTGGCCAAGCATGGAAACTACGGGGTTTCTTCGGCCTGTGGCTCCTCCAATGTTCTTGAACATTTCGGATACCGGTTTTCCAACGATCAGGACAAGCTGCGTAGAGAGCTTGAGGAGGCAGGAATCTGCTTCCTGCACGCTCCGCTGTTCAATCCGGCCATGAAGAACGTGGCCCCGGTGAGAAAGCAGTTGGGCATTAAAACTTTCTTTAACATCCTTGGCCCGATGATCAATCCCTCCTCCCCAAAGGCACAGCTCATCGGGGTATTCAGTCTCGAACTTGCCCGCATGTATAACTACATGTACCAGCAACTGGCTGTGGATTACACGATTGTGCACAGCCTGGATGGATACGACGAGGTTTCACTCACCGGCCCCTTCAAGATTGTGACACGCCAGGGTGAACAGATCCTGGAGCCGGCCGACATTGGCATGCCCACGCTAACTCCGGAACAGATATACGGTGGCAATACTGTGGAAGAATCCGCTGCCATCTTTCAGCAGGTAATCTCCGGTAACGGAACGCCCGCACAGAATTCCGTAGTGATCGCCAACAGCGGACTGGCGCTGAAAACACTCTTTCCGGAGCAGTCTCTGGACCAATGCTTTGAGATTGCCGGAGAGGCACTGAAATCGGGGAAGGCACTCCGTGCATTTAAAACACTTATTAAGATTAATGAATAATGTTTCGCTATATAGTCTGTCATCCCGACGAAAGTCGGGATCCCCTCCATCGGAGCACCTGTCAGGGGATCCCGGCATTCGCCGGGATGACACGCATTCGCCGGGATGACAGGCTTAAAGTACCGGCAACACTAACAATTAAACGATGAACATCCTAACCAACATAGCCAATCATAAGCGCAAACAGGTCGCCACCCGCAAGGAGCTTTACCCGGTGGCGCTGCTTGAGAAGAGTCCGTTTTTTGAAACCACTCCGGTGTCCTTAACCCGATATCTGCTCAGGCCTGATAAATCGGGAATCATTGCGGAGTTTAAAAGAAAGTCTCCTTCGAAGGGCGTGATTAACGCGTATGTTTCGATTGATCAGGTGAGTATTGGTTACATGCAAGGCGGTGCTTCCGCACTTTCGATCCTTACCGATGAGGAGTTTTTCGGAGGCAAAAATGAAGACCTCATCCGGGCACGGGAGCTCAATTATTGTCCCATTCTCCGAAAAGATTTCATTCTCGATCCCTACCAGGTTCTCGAGTCAAAATCGATTGGCGCCGATGCAATCCTGCTTATCGCAGCCATTCTGACACCGGCACAGACCCTGGAGCTGGCAAGGCTGGCAAGAAGCCTCGGAATGGAAACAATCCTCGAGGTACACAGCAGAGACGAGCTCGTACATCGTAACGGGCATATCAGCATAATCGGGGTAAACAACAGGAATCTGGCCGATTTCTCGGTTAACCTGGAAACCTCGATGAGCTTATCGGAATTCATAGACAAGGACGATCTTTTCATTTCCGAGAGCGGACTCCGGGAACCCTCCGATATCCGCAAACTTCGGCTGGCCGGGTATCGCGGGTTTCTTATCGGGGAACAATTCATGGCTACCTCCGATCCCGCAACTGCTTGCCAGCAATTCATCAGCCAACTTAAGAGCGAGTACCCATGACCGGTGAAATAATTAAAATCTGCGGTCTCACCTATCCGCCGAACATCCTGCAGGTGCTGGCATTGAAGCCTGATTGGATCGGTCTGATTTTTTATCCTCCATCGCCCCGCTTCGTGAAAGATCCGGATATAATGTCATTCCTTAATGTGTCGCATCCGGAGGTTCACAAGCTGGGGGTTTTTGTGAACGCAAAATATGACGAAATCATGGAGGTCTCGCGAAAGGTTCATTTCGACGGAATCCAGCTCCATGGCCGGGAAACCCCTGAATTCTGCCAGCGGATGCGAGGCGAGGGATTCCGGGTAATCAAATCGTTCGGGATCAGCCCTGATTTTGATTTCAGTCTCACGCACCACTATGCGGAATCGGTCGACTATTTTCTATTTGATACCGGAAGTCCGAAATACGGGGGAACCGGTGAGCAGTTCGACTGGGACATGCTGTATGACTATGAAGGTGAAACGCCTTTTTTGCTCAGCGGCGGACTCTCTCCGGACACAAGAATTTTTCCGGATCACCCGCACTTTGCTGGCGTCGATCTGAATTCCAGGTTCGAAACCGCGCCGGGAATCAAGGATATCGGCAAGTTGAAACAATTCATAAATCAGTTCAGAAATGGTTAAATCCAGATTTACTCCGGATGAACGGGGCTATTATGGCGAATTCGGCGGGGCTTTCATTCCCGAGATGCTGATGGGCAATATTCAGGAGCTGCAGGAGCGGTACCTTGAGATTGTGGAAAGTGAAATGTTCAAGAGTGAATTTCATTCGCTGTTACGCGACTATTCGGGTAGGCCAACGCCCTTGTATCCGGCCATGAGATTATCAGAAAAATATAAAACTCATGTTTTCTTAAAAAGGGAGGATCTCAACCATACCGGAGCTCACAAGATCAATAACTGTGTCGGGCAGGTTCTCCTTGCTGAAAAATTGGGCAAGAAACGGATCATCGCAGAAACCGGTGCCGGTCAGCATGGTGTGGCTACTGCCACGGTTTGTGCGCTGAAAGGCCTTGAATGCGTGGTATATATGGGTGCCCTTGATGTGGAACGACAGGCCCCCAATGTAACCAAGATGAAGATGCTGGGCGCAACAGTGGTGCCGGTCCATTCGGGCAACAAAACCCTGAAGGACGCCACCAATGAAGCCATGCGCGATTGGATCAGCCATCCATCTGATACACATTATATTATCGGTTCTGTAGTTGGGCCGCACCCCTACCCCGACCTGGTTGCGCGGCTCCAGTCGGTGATCAGCTATGAGGTGGCATTCCAGCTCGACGAGAAAACCGGAAAACCGGATCCCGATGTGGTGATTGCCTGCGTGGGAGGTGGCAGTAATGCTGCAGGTGGGTTTTATGCCTTCCTTGACAATCCCGATGTAAAGCTTATCGGTGCCGAGGCGGCCGGATTGGGCAACGAAACAGGAGAATCGGCGGCTACACTGGCGCTCGGAAGAACCGGCATACTCCATGGAAGCAAATCCTACCTGATCCAGGATATCTATGGTCAGGTGACCGAGCCCTACTCCATATCCGCAGGACTGGACTATCCCGGCATCGGGCCGCTGCATTCGCACCTCTATACAACCGGCCGTTGCAGGTACCTCAGCATAACCGACCAGGAGGCGCTTGAAGCAGCGATGGAACTGACCCGGATGGAAGGGATCATTCCCGCACTCGAATCTGCGCATGCAATGGCTGTGCTGCGAAAAGAATCCTTCAGGCCCGATGAGAATGTGGTCATTATTTTATCCGGGCGGGGTGATAAGGACATGAGTACTTACTCCAACTATTTTAAAAATGAACCGGATCGATAAACTTTTTCAGCAAAAGGACCATAACATACTATCGGTCTATTTCACAGCCGGATATCCGGAGCTTAACGACACCAACCTGATTATCAAAGGATTGGAAGAAGCAGGGGCAGACCTTATCGAGATTGGGTTTCCCTTCTCAGATCCGGTGGCCGATGGTCCCGTGATCCAGGCCAGCAGTCACAAGGCATTGGAAAACGGGATGAACCTCGATATTCTTTTCGGCCAGCTTTCGGAGATCCTTGAGACCAGCCGTATTCCCAAGGTCATGATGGGTTACTTCAATACCGTTTACCAGTTTGGAGTAATTAAGTTCATTAAGGCATGCAGTAGGTGCGGTATCAGCGGGGTAATAATTCCTGATTTACCGCCTGAGGTTTATCTCGATGAATATCATACTCTTTTCGAGGAAAACGGCATACATTTTATTTGCCTCGTATCGCCGCAAACCCCGCCCGAACGGGTCGAATATCTGACTTCGATCAGCAAGGGATTTCTCTATATTTTGTCCATGTCGGGAACCACCGGGGCGCGGGTTGGTATGGGTAGAGACGCATTATTATGCGTCTCTACAGGCGAACGGGTGACCCCGGGTGGAAAACGGGCGCACGCGGTGCGCCCCTACAACGGAACACCCCGCACAATTCCCACGTTAATCGGTTTTGGCATCCACAACCACCAATCTTTCGCCAGGGCCTGCCAGCAGGCGAACGGGGCGATTATCGGGAGCGAGTTCATACGGAGATTGACCGATGACCGACGACTGATGACGGACGGACGACTGATGACGGAGGACGGACGAGGGGTGACGGAGGACGGACGACGGAGGACGGAGGACGGACGAAGGGTGAGTTTGGGGGAAGTGTGTGAGGAGTTTGTGAATGAAATCAGGAGGGGAAAATGATTATTCAGTTAAGCAAGCAGATTACGGAGGAGCAGAAGCAGCTTGTTTTTACAAGTATTGAGGAGCAGAATTGCAAATGGAGGGAGATTGATACTCAGTTGGGCAGCTACCTGCTGGTGCTGGGCAAGATCGGATTTGATATCCGGCTGATTGGGAACCTTCCGGGAATTACGGATATTCACCGTGTTACCGATGATTACAAGCTGGTCTCGGGCAAATGGAAAACACATCCTACAGCTATTGTGCTGGATGATCAGGTATCGATCGGGGCCGGGGATTTGACCGTGATGGCGGGGCCCTGTTCCATTGAGGGGGAGGAGCAGATTCTGGCAACGGTGGAATTTCTGGAGAAGCTCAATATCAGGATCATGCGTGGCGGTGTTTTCAAGCCGCGCAGCTCGCCCTATTCTTACCGGGGTGCCGGGATCGATGGATTAAAGCTCTGGCATTCGATCTGTGCTCCACGCGGCATCAGGATCATATCTGAAGTGATGGAGATGGACCAGATTGATGCCATGTATCCATATGTCGATATTTACCAGGTGGGTGCCCGAAATTCGCAAAACTTCAATCTCTTAGATGCTCTTGGCCGGATCGATAAACCGGTAATGATCAAACGCGGACTCAGCGGAACGATTGATGAATTGCTCTATTCTGCCGAATATGTTTTTTCAGGCGGTAATGAGAAAATCATCCTGTGCGAACGCGGTATCCGTACCTATGAGAAAGCTTATCGCAACACCTTTGACATCAATGCTATCCCGATATTAAAGGAGAAAAGTCATCTCCCGGTCATTGCCGATCCCTCGCACGGGACCGGCATCCGGAGTCTGGTTGAGCCCATCGCCCTGGCATCGGTGGCTGCGGGAGCTGATGGGGTCATCGTGGAAATCCACCGGACGCCGGAAAAAGCCACATCGGATGCCCAGCAGACGCTGGATTTTGATGAGTTTGGCCGGCTTTGTGCGAAGGCAAGGGCGGTTTACAATTTAGTGGCAGGTTAAGGCCAGTTACCGGTTGCCGGTTGCCGGTTGAGATCGGTTACCGGTTACCGGTTGCCGGTTGCCGGTTAAAGAGAGCCAGAGCCACCTTTAGTACTTTAACAATAACTACGAAAATAACGCACTGGCCATAACTGGTAACCGGCAACCGGTAACTGGTAACTAACAACAGCATCATGACCTACCTCGGCTTTATCGGAATCGGCAAAATTGCCAGCGCAGTAATTGAAGGATTCTGCACGGGAGAGTGTGGCGACCTGACCATCAGTATATCCCCGCGGAATCGAGAAAAATCTCTTAGTCTGGCTGGAAAATACTCAAACGTTTTCCGGATGGAGAGCAATCAGGCCGTGGTTGACTGCTCTGATATTGTTTTTCTGGCGCTCCGGCCTGCGCAGGCTGAGGACGCACTCACCGCGCTAACCTTCCGGGAGGATCAGATCATTGTCTCCCTGATCCCGCTGATCAATCATGCGGGCCTAACGAAACTGCTTGCCCCTGCTGCCAATATCTGCAGGGCTATTCCGCTGCCGCCGGTGGTTAATCATACCTGTCCCATCCCAATATTCAACCCGCATGAAACCGTGGTAGCTTTGCTCAGCCGGATCGGCCAGCCCCAGGTAATTGCCGACGAAACCCAGCTGCACACCCTGTGGACGCTCACCTGCCTGATTACTCCTTATTACGATCTGCTTCAGGAGCTTAGCAGCTGGTCAACCGAACATGGGGTTGATCGGGTAACGGCCAATCAATATATAGCCAACCTGTTTCAAGCCCTGGCGTACACAGCCCAGATCGCCGACCCCATTCTATTTGACGAACTCGCCAAACACGCTGCCACACCGGGTGGACTGAACGAACAGTCGGGCCGGGAGATCGCTTCTTCCGGTTCGCATTTGGCATACCGGGATGCTGCGGAGAAGATTCTGAGTCGGTTTCCGGGATCGTGATGCGTGATGCGTGACGCGTGACGCATTATGGCCAGAACTGTCATTCATGCGATAACCATCTGCTGATGCTCTTGGCCATTATAGCTGGTTCAGGGATAAGATCTCGATAATAATCGGGCAATTTGGAATCCGTACTATACGTTGCCACACCAATGGGTTGAACCGAGCTTTTTAACGAGTATTCAACAATCAGTCGTTTCTTGAATGCTGGTCTGACTTAGCACATACTTTTCGAACAGTTTTATCTCAATTTGCTGCTCCAGCACTCGCTTTGTCCAACCGAATTTTTGTGTTGCATGCAGATAGAACTGTCGCTCTGATTTAGACCTACACTTTTTAAGGATAACAACATTATGACTCCATCCGATTTCTGGAACCAATGGTTCCAGAATTACATCTCCTTGATATTCACGATATAAACGCACCATAAGCCAAATGTTATATGCTGAGTATCCGGATTCTCCAGGAAAATCGTGTTGTAAGTCCTTTGCCAGATTCTCCACGACGGACTTACCCCAACCTTGCTTTATTTGCTTCTCACAAATCATTCTCCCAATGTCCCAATACAATCCTACAAGCTCCTTATTTACAGCCCGTAAAGCTGAATACTGTGCTTCCCGGATCCTGCTCTTTACCTCGCTAAAGAAAACCTGATACTCAATAATTGTCTCCATGATGATGCCTTTGCAGAATATAGATACAGTTTGTTTTGTAAAATGGAGAAAACCCCAATCCTTTTTTCCGTATCTTTGATTGTCCCCCCAGACAATTGGTGTTCAAGTTTTAATAAATCAGTGGATCATTTTATTATGCTGTCGCTGAGATCTCATCATGCTATAGTTCTGACAACAATCTTGTTGGGAGGAATATTATTCTTTTCCTGTACCCCAGCTCCGGAAACCCCACCCACTGCCGCTTTCGTGGTCTCTTCATGCCATACGGATACCCTTACCGTCCTCGAATTTGATGCCTCTGTTTCTTCAGACCCGGAAGACCCGGGTCTGGCTCTTTCTTTCCGCTGGGACTGGGATCATGACGGAGACTGGGACACTGAGACAGCCCGTCAGCCCAGGAATTCACACCGGTATAAGAAAAACGGATGGTATCAACCCGTTCTGCAGGTTATAGACCAGGACGGTTTGATCGATACCTGCTCCACGTTTATCCTGATTACAGATGTTCGAAAAGACACCTCCTTCACCGATCCGAGGGATGGCCGGTTTTACCGGGCTGCCCTGATTGAAGACGTGTGGTGGATGGCAGAAAATCTCGACTATGGATTGAAGATCAGTTCGATACAAACCCCAGTCAATAACGGGATTGCCGAGAAATATTATTATTCCGATTCCGATTCCGTCGGAGTTACTCATGGCGGCCTCTATACCTGGGAAGAAGCTATGAATTACATGACGGAATCGGGGTCACAGGGAATCTGTCCGCCAGGCTGGAAAATACCGGCCGGGAGGTATGTTTCCGCCCTCTGGGACCTTGTGATGTTCCCCTTTCCGGATCATAAATCATATCTGGGGAAAGGCGGCTACCTGGGAATTGACCTGGAGCGATCCGGGACCTTTAATATTTACGGCAAACAGGAATTCGACTCCTTTATCGGAGGATTCTGGATGTCGGAACAGAAAAGAGTCGGAGACCGAATGGTCCCTTTTCACTTTGTTTACACCAACGTATTCTATATTAACAACCCTGATAATAATCCGCCCGCTGAACATCCCGCCTTATCTGTACGATGCATAAAGCCTGTAAAATAGTAGCCAAAGTCCTTATTACTGTTGGTTTTCTGGGGATGGCATCCTGCGAAACCGAACTGGA
>MEOR01000030.1:29881-43836 GCA_001769295.1 Bacteroidetes bacterium GWF2_49_14
GTACAACATCAGGATTCAGAAGTCATTCTGCGGTAAAGGGAATGCAGCGGACATGGCAAAGATTTATGATTCAATTTATTTTGACAGCCTGAATGTATTTATGGAGCTCCGCTATGCCCCAGACAAAAATATGGTTGGTATTTATGCGGGTCAGGATTGGTACGGTGAGTGGGATATGGCAGGTGACCTGATCCACCGTGTAAGGCTCAACAGGACACAAGTTAATTCTAAAGAAACAGGTTTTTTCAATTATGACCCTTACCGCATTTACCAGACCCATTCTGACGAATTTCGAATCAGGGGCAAAGTTTATTTGACGGATCCCGGGTACTGGACGGTTCCACAGGGACAGGGATATTTTGTCAGGGTGACCATTGAAAATCCCAAAACAGGGCAAACCACCGTGGCAACCACACCTTTTGTCGATATGCCGAACATCCTGATTCCCAGGAAAGCGTTTACCTTGAACCTCTATGACAGAGAGAATTCAAAAATCATCTGGCAGGATCATGGTTGGTTTTATGATTCCCAGATACAATTCTACTACATCGAATTCACTGACCATGAAGAGATTAAATCAGTCGGTTGGCGAATTACCGGAATTAACCGGACCCGGGTTGAAATTCCCGTAATGGAATTCTACTCCTACACGGCAACCCCTTTTGGAGAAAACCTGTTGGGGCATGTTGGCGCCGAAATCAAGGACTCTCCCGATGTTATCTGGAGGAAGTTCAGCCATATCGATTATTCCATAGTAGCTGCACCAGAATTTGTAAAGGAATATCTTGATTCCTATTTTATTTCGGCTGATCACGCCGGCCAGCCGACAACCAATGTTACAAACGGGAATGGATTATTTGCCCTTATTGCACGAAATGGCCGATCCGGGTTTCATCTCGACTTTAACAGTCGCGATTCATTGTCCCGTGGGAGGTTTACTAAACATCTGAAATTTGTCAAATGGTGACAATGGGTTACCGGTTGCCGGTTAAAGCCAGTTACCGGTTGCCGGTTAGAAGAGTCAAAACATAATACGCTGACGATGGCAAAGATTCTGTTTTTGATTTTTTTCTTGGTTGCAGTCGGTAATGGACCAGGTTCCGCCCAGCAGCTGGATATCCGCACCTGCCGGGATGCCGGATCCTTTTGGTCATTTTCAAACTATATGGGCTATTCGATCAGCTATAACCAGAAATTTAAATCGGGGACCCGATTCGGCGTGGGATTCAGCCATTTTGGGAATGACAATTCTTACAGTTGGATCCATACTTCCATTTATGGAGATCCGGGTATAACAAAAACTTTTGTTGAAGACCGTAATCCCAAAAACGAAAGATATTCAGCCTTTTACACAATAGGATGGAATCCTGTCAAGAGCCAGAAAGCCGGCATTTATTGGGGACCGATAGTTAGCCTGAACTGGATACACATTTTTGAACAGAACCACAGGTTTGCCAATGAATGGTTTGAGGATGCCATTTACTATACCGAATACTGGCGCCCCAAAAGACTGGGAGTTGGATTGTTTCTGGAATTCGAAATCAAGGAAATCATTTTCAGGCAATTATCGGCTTCCATGCGACTGCAGTCGGAATGGGTTGGCTTCAATGGCTTCTTGTCATGGGATCGTTCCGACCCGAAAACTATCATCTGGAACGGCGCAGATATCGGGCTGAAGTGGAATTTCGACAGATTATCAAATAAAAAGTGACTCAATCTGGGTGAGAGCATTTTTCCTCTTTGGAATGCTGATAATTTCGGGCCTTTGCTTTGGCCAGAATCATAAACTTTCAGGCACTATCCGGGATCATGAAACGCAATTGCCTGTCCCGGGCGCATCCGTTACGAGAAGCGATGGTCAAGGCACCATAACAGATGCAAATGGATTTTTCTCTCTGATGATCAGTTCTTTCCCGGCCACCTTTGTGGTTAGCCATGTCTCCTATGAAAGGACTGAAGTCTCATTGCCAGCTGATCCGAAAAAACCATTGACAATCAGTCTTCATCAAAAAATAAGTGATATTCCTGAAGTCCAGATATCGGCCAAGCGCATGAGAATTCTGACCGAGGATTCTGATTTTTCTTTACTGGATATTGCTTGTGGAAAGGAGATCCTCTGGATGCTCGGGTTTATTCGGAATCATCACTCACAGGGACGACTTTGGCAAGCTAACTTGTATGGCGATACCATTCGCTCTTTGCCAGTCGCCAAACCTGAAGAGCTTTTCACCGACCCTTTCGGAAACGTTCATTTACTCACCAGTGATTCTGCTTATCAGTTATTTAATAACGGCACAGAAATATTGCTCCTCTACTCTTCAGAAAAAGCCAGCTTTCTCGAATCCATGGATGTGATCAAAGTCGTATATGCTGACAAGATGGTTTACCAGGATTACTTACCTGATTCTGAAGGATTACAAACCCGGTGGATTTCAACTGACAGCCATAAAAAGGGTCTGTTATGCAGTATAAGGGATTCTGCAGAGGAGGCACGTCAAACCTTTGAATATATCTATGGAAAAGATATGTATCTGTACCACCTGGCCAGATCGGAACTCTTGATAACCCGGATTGAGGCAAAGAACCAGATCAGGTTTAACAGATTAACACAAGATTCCGTTTTTAACCGGAATGTTAAAGTGCCGGTTTTCGCGACCGATGACAGCCTCTATTTAGTAAACCTATATAAAGATTCATTGAATGTTTATGATGACTCCGGAGTTTATGCAGGTTCCCGCCACATCAACTTTCACCGGGATTCAATTCTGTTTGATGTCTCATACCGTAGTATCAGATACCTCAAAGATCCGGTAACACAAAATATTTTCCTGTTGATCAGACGAATCGCCTCCTGGGATCTGATAATGCTGGACCTCCCTTCCGGGAAGCCTGGCCGAACTGTTCCCTTGCCTGATTTTCCAGGTATGACAAGTATTCAGGTTCATGGGAACGCCGTATATTTCTTGTATGCAGAAAAGGATTTTCCCTTCTATAATCGCTTATATCGTTATCAGCTGGAATAACTCCTACGTCCAAAACGCTAATAAACGAACGGCATCTTCAACCCGCTATTTTCCTTAGCGCATTTTCAACTTCTCCCATCATCTCATCGGTAAAATCCAGGTGTGTTACAAACCGAACCGACTGCGGGCCGGTGGGAAGTGCATGGATATCATATTGTTTTAGAGCCGTGATGAACTCCTTTTCGGTAAACCCGTCGGTGAGGGTAAAGATAAGGATGTTGGTTTCGATGGGCAGCACGCTGGAAACATAGGGCAAGCTTTCCAATACATTACCCAGATATTTCGCGCGGGCGTGGTCTTCTGCCAGTCGGCCGACATGATGGTCGAGGGCATAAATCCCCGCTGCGGCCAGGAATCCGGCCTGACGCATTCCGCCGCCCAATACCTTGCGCACCCGACGGGCTTTTGTGATGAAGTCGTGGTTGCCCAGTAGCAAGGAACCCACAGGCGCGCCGAGTCCCTTTGACAGGCAAATGGAAATGGAATCGAATATGGCTCCGAAATCCTCCGGTCTGGTTCCGGTTGCCACCATGGCATTGAATAGCCGGGCGCCATCGAGGTGAAGTCTGAGATTGTTCGCATCACATACGGCTGCGATTTCCAGCAGGTCGACATATTGATAGCAGGCTCCCCCACCCTTGTTCATGGTATTCTCGACCTCAACAAGCTTCGTTACCGGCCGGTGCACATCATCGGGATTGATACTCCGGGCAACCTGTTCCGAAGTGATCAATCCCCGGTCACCATCCAGCAGGCAAACCGATGCCCCCGAATTCCGCATGATCCCACCACCCTCGTGATAATATACATGCGCATGTTTATGACAGATCACCTCATCCCCCGGATGGGTGTGAACATTGATGGCAATCTGGTTGGTCATGGTGCCGGACGGACAGAACAGGGCATCTTCCATGCCAAAGAGCTTTGCAGTTTTTTCTTCAAGTTCATTGACCGTCGGGTCATCACGGAATACATCATCCCCCACTTTGGCTGAGAACATGGCTTCCAGCATACCCGGGGTGGGTCGGGTTACGGTGTCGCTTCTAAGATCGATCATGGAACGAAGATAGGAAAAAGGGCCCGGGGGCACAAGGGAAGTTAGGAGCGAGGCCCCTCCCTGGTCGAGGGAGGGGTTGGGGTCATAGCCGTCAACCTAAGGAGACAAACAGGCTTCATATGCCAGGTGACCTGGCAGTGTCGCGATCCACCTCACCCCCCGTCCCCCTCTACCGCGCTCCCGTTGGTCGCGGGAGAGGCCCTATGTTTGTAAAATAAAGCATAAGCCTGGATATTTATTAGTTTTGGATTGAACATCTATTAACCATTAAAAACCAGACTTATGCAAACACAAAGTAACAAAATTGATTTTAAAGGACAGAAGATTTTTGCCGGATTTGATGTTCATTTAAAGAGTTGGAAGGTTACCATAATGACCAAAGAACTTACTCATAAGACGTTTTCGCAAGACCCCAAGCCAGAGGTATTGGTTGATTACCTGACCAGACACTTTCCGGGTGGAACCTATTATTCTGCCTATGAAGCCGGATTTTGTGGGTATTGGATCCACAACAGGCTTCTTGAGCTGGGTGTCAATTCAATAGTTGTTCACGCCGCGGATGTCCCCACGACAGGAAAAGAAAAAGTAAATAAAGATGATAAGAGGGATAGTAAGAAAATTGCAAGATCTTTACGCAATGAGGAGTTAAACCCGATTCACGTGCCATCCATAGCAACCATTGAAGATCGTGGACTCGTTCGCCTGCGAACCACCAAGGTAAAGGAATTGGCCAGGTACAAATGCCGGATCAAATCACATCTGTATTTACATGGCATTGAATACCCGGAAGCGTTTAGTAACACACACACGCACTGGTCAAATCGATTTAATAAATGGCTGGAAAGTATTGAAATGACTGGCCCGAGCGGGAAAGCTACGTTAGACGATTTATTGGAATCCAGCAACCATTTGCGTACCGCTATTCTTAAAATAACAAGGCAAATACGGGTATTATCCAAAACGGACCATTACAGACTGCGGCAGGAGTTGCTTCGCAGTATCCCTGGAATTGGTTATATAACCGCCATGATCATTTTGACAGAAATTGAAACAATAAACCGGTTTGCCAACTTCGATAAATTATGTGGGTATATCGGCCTTATCCCATCAACCAATAGTAGCGGAGAAAAGGAAAAAGTTGGCAACCTTACACCCAGGGGACACACGCTTCGAAGTGCGATTATTGAAAGTGCCTGGGTCGCCGCAAGACTGGATCCGGCATTGTGCAAAAGCTACCATGACTATTGCACCCGGATGGAACCAAACAAAGCAATCATTAGGATCGCAAGAAAATTACTCAGCCGGATCATGTACGTTTTAAAAAATAACAAACCTTATGTGTGTTCAGTAGTTAGGTAAAATGAAGTAGTACAACAAAACAATAATAGCAAACCTATAGGAACATAAATTGAGGTGAGACTACTATCGCCCCCTTGCAGTCCTGATACCGGGATCTGCTATTTGAGAGGCTGCAGCTCACTTTCTATAAAAAATGAACAAGGCATTACAGCCCGGGAAATACCACCGGTTCTGTTAATAGAAGGTTGTTTTTATAGATTTTCGTTCATTGAAAGTAGTTGTTGATAAATCTTAAGAATTGAGTTTTTTAAGCCATTTCGACAATGAAAATACCACAATGAAAAGACCTTTCTCCAGGAAAGGCCTTCTCGTGTGTTTTCACCGTCGTAAATCTTATTGCTGGTGAGTTGCTCTCCAGCAGAGCTCACGTCCTCTTCAGACTTATCGTACAAATATGAAATATTTTAAAAAATAAATCACCAGACCCTTGCTTTACAACATAGAAGGGGGAGTCAGCTCCATCCAAATCTGGGGATCAGGGAAGATTCTGGAGATTTATAGAACCCCAGCTTTGAAACCTTTACGAAAGCAACTCATTGCATGAAACTATGCAGGTGCTCCGCGCCCCCTCTCCCGCGACCAACGGGAGCGCGGGAGAGGGGGAAGGGGGGTGAGGTGGATGCCCAATTTTTACTATCTTTGTGCACTTTTTTAATAGCGAACTGATTGTGAGTAAGAAGTTTCCTGAATTCAAGCAGCTGGATCTGCCGCGGGTGAACCGCGAGATGATGGAGTATTGGGTAAAAGCCGATACTTTTCGCAGGAGCATTGAGATCCGCGAGGGATATCCCGATTTTAAATTCTACGAAGGACCGCCGTCGGCTAACGGCATTCCGGGCATTCACCATGTGATGGCCCGGACGATCAAGGATATTTTCTGCCGCTACAAAACACAAAAGGGGTACCGCGTACGCCGCAAGGCCGGCTGGGATACCCATGGCCTTCCGGTGGAACTCGGCGTGGAGAAGATGCTCGGCATCACCAAGGACGATATCGGGAAAAGCATTTCCGTAGCCGATTATAACGAGGCCTGCCGCAAGGAGGTGATGAAATATACCGATATGTGGGAAGATCTTACCCACATCATGGGTTACTGGGTGGATATGGATGATCCGTATATCACCTATGACAATCGCTATATCGAGACCCTCTGGTGGATTCTTAAAGAACTGTATAACAAAGGATTACTCTATAAAGGCTATACCATCCAGCCCTTCTCCCCCGCCGCCGGCACCGGCCTTAGCTCGCACGAGCTCAACCAGCCAGGATGTTATAAGGATGTGAAGGATACCACGGCGACGGCACTATTTGAAATTATCGATGAGCTTCCATCCGCAGTCTTCTTCATGGCCTGGACCACCACCCCCTGGACGCTCCCGTCGAACACGGCTCTGTGCGTGGGGCCGAATATCCGGTACGTGAAGGTGCATACGCTCAATCCCTACCTGGGCGACCGGATTACGGTGATTCTGGCCAAGGAGCTGGTGCATGCATATTTCGATCCCACGATGGAGGGGGTTGACCTGGGCACGTACAAGCATGGCGACAAGAAAATCCCTTACCTCATTGACGGGGAATATCAGGGTAAAGAATTGGAAGGCATCCGCTACAAGCAGCTGATCGACTGGATTGAGCCGATGGGCGATGCTTTCCGCGTGATCATGGGCGATTTCGTGACCACGCAGGATGGCACCGGGATCGTTCATATCGCCCCCACTTTCGGGGCCGATGATGACCGGGTTGGAAAAGCATCGGGCATTGTACCGCTGCTCGTGAAGGATACCGACGGAAAAACACAGCCACTGGTGGACCGCAAGGGCCGCTTTTTCCCGATCGAGAATCTGGATCCGGAATATGTAGCCCGATATGTACGGTACGATTCGTACCTGCCGTTCGCCGGCCGGTATGTGAAAAATGAATATGACGACAAGTGGGAGATCGGGATTGAATCCGTGGATGTGGATATCTCCGTGATGCTCAAGCAGGAAGGGAAAGCTTTCCGCATTGAGAAGCATGTGCACAATTATCCGCACTGCTGGCGGACCGACAAGCCCGTTCTCTATTATCCGCTCGACAGCTGGTTCATCCGGACGACGATGGTGAAGGAGCGGATGATCGAACTGAACAAGACGATTTACTGGAAGCCTGAATCCACCGGTACCGGTCGGTTTGGCAACTGGCTGGAGAACCTGGTCGACTGGAACCTTTCGCGGTCACGCTACTGGGGAACCCCGCTGCCCATCTGGGTTACGGAAGACGGGAAAGAGCGGATCTGCATCGGTTCGGTGGCTGAACTGAAGGACGAGATCGAAAAATCGGTAAAAGCCGGCTTTATGCAGTCGAACCCGCTGGCCAGCTTCAAGGAGGGCGATAACGGCAAGGAGAACTATTCACTCCTGGATTTGCACAAACCCTTTGTGGATGAGGTCTATCTGGTTTCCGCCAGCGGTCAGCGCATGCTCCGCGAGCCCGACCTGATCGATGTGTGGTTTGATTCCGGCGCGATGCCTTTTGCACAGCTGCACTATCCTTTTGAGCACAAGGAGGATCTGGACCATTTCTTCCCGGCCGATTTTATCGCCGAGGGGGTTGACCAGACCCGCGGCTGGTTCTTCACGCTGCATGCCATTGCCGTGATGCTGTTTGATTCCGTTTCGTTCAAGAACCTGGTATCCAATGGATTGGTCCTCGACAAGGACGGCAATAAGATGTCGAAGCGCCTCGGCAACTCGGTGGATCCCTTTGAGGTAATCCGCAAGTACGGAGCCGATCCGCTGCGCTGGTACATGGTGACCAACTCGCCGCCGTGGGACAATCTGAAGTTCGATGTTTCGGGAGTTGAGGAGGTTAAGAGGAAGTTCTTTGGGACACTATATAATACATACGCATTTTTCAGCCTGTACGCCAACGTCGACGGATTCCGGTATGAAGAGCCTGAAATTCCGGCCGGTGATCGTCCGGAGCTCGACCGATGGATCCTGTCGCTTTTGCACAGCCTGATCCGCGAGGTGGACAATGAGCTCGACGACTACTCGCCCACCCGCGCTGCCCGTGCAATCCAGGATTTCGTTACCGAAAACCTGAGCAACTGGTACGTGCGCCTGAGCCGCAAGCGGTTCTGGGGCGGGGATTACGACCACGACAAGATCTCGGCCTACCAGACCCTCTACACCTGTCTGGAGACCGTCGCCAAGCTGTCGGCCCCGATCATTCCGTTCTTCGCCGACCGGCTCTTCCTCGACCTCAACGGCGCCACCGGTCTCAACAAGGCCGAGTCGGTGCACCTGACGGTCTTCCCCGTGAGCAATCCCGATAGGATCGACTCCGATCTGGAGGAGCGCATGGCCCTGGCCCAGCAGATCTCCTCGATGGTATTGAGCCTGAGGCGAAAAGTGAACATCAAGGTACGCCAGCCGCTGCACAAGATCATGGTTCCGGTGCTGAGCGACCGCTTTGCCAGCCAGCTGCGTGCGATCCAGGATATCATCAAGACGGAGATCAACGTAAAGGATATCAGCTATCTGGACGACGCATCCGGCATCCTGGTGAAAAAAATCAAGCCCAACTTCAAGCTGCTCGGCAAGAAATACGGCAAGCAGATGAAAGAGGTGAGCGAGGCCGTGGGGATGTTCACCCAGGCCGATATATCGTCCATTGAAAAATCAGGAAGGTTTACCCTGATATTGTCCGAAGGTCCGGCCGAACTGCTGCTCGAGGAGGTTGAGATCCTCTCCGAAGATATTCCCGGCTGGCTGGTGTCCAACGAAGGCACCCTGACGGTAGCCCTCGACATCACAATCACCGAAGAGCTTAAGGAAGAGGGTATTGCACGCGAGCTGGTGAACCGGATCCAGAATATCAGGAAAGAGAGCGGGTTTGAGGTGACGGACAAAATCAGGATACAAATTCGCAAACATCCTGAAATCAATTCCGCCGTGGAACATTACGCCGATCATATCGGCAACCAGACCCTGGCCGTTTCCGTTGAACTGGTCGATTCGCTTTCGGGCGGATCGGTGAGAGAGGTGGAGTTGGACGAAGAACTTACCCTCGGAGTAGGGGTTGAGAAGGTGGAATAGGTTGCCGGTTAGGCCGGCGCTGAGGCCGGCCGGTACACGGTGGCTGAGGCCGGCCGGTACGCGGTGGCTGAGGCCGGCCGGTACGCGGTGGCTGTCATTCCGGTGAAAACCGGAATCTCCTGACAGGTGCTCCGAGGCAGGAGATTCCGGCATACGCCGGAATGACAGTTCTGGCCTAACCGGCAACCGGCAACCGGTAACCGGTAACTATTGTTTTAATAATTTGTGTATATTTCGAAAAACTGATCATTATGTCGGAAAAAACCAGGTATTCAGATGAGGAGTTGGTGGAATTCAAGGAATTGATTCTGGCGAAACTCGATAAGGCGATGAAAGATTTCGACCTTTTAAAAAAGACATTGGCCAACCAGGATGGTAACGATACGCAGGACACATCGCCGACTTTCAAGGTTCTTGAAGAGGGAGCCACAGTTTTGTCGCGCGAGGAGGTAGGTAAGCTGGCCCAGCGCCAGGCACAGTTCATTCAGCATCTTCAGGCTGCCCTGGTTCGCATTGAGAATAAAACGTATGGCGTTTGCCGCCAGACCGGCAAGCTGATCGCCAAAGAGCGCCTCCGCGCTGTACCTCATGCTACCCTTAGCATTGAGGCAAAAAACATGCAAAGATGATGTGATGATGTGATGATGTGATGATGTGATGATGTGATGATTATATCTCATGTCTTAATCAACACATCAGCACATCAACAAATCAACAAATCAACAAATCTTTTTCATGTCGATTCGTACCAAAGTTATTATCCTGATCTTGGGTTGGCTGTTGTTCGACCAGGTAGTCAAGATCCTGGTTAAGACGAACATGTCGCTGGGTGAGAGTATCCCGGTGTTCGGGCAGTGGTTTATCCTTCATTTTGTGGAGAATAACGGGATGGCTTTCGGCGTGAGCATGGGCGGGGTGGCCGGAAAGATTGCGCTGACCCTGTTCAGGCTGATCGCGGTGGCCGCGCTGAGTTATTTTATCCATACGATGATCCGGAAAGGGGCGCCCACGGGTTTTATCCTGGCGCTTGCGCTGATCACGGCGGGTGCGGCAGGCAACATCATCGACAGTGCATTTTATGGTATGATCTTCAACGAATCCGGCTTTTCCAACGGCATGGTTACCAACAGCGGTATAGCTGAAATGTTCCCCAAAGAAGGAGGCTACGCCCCTTTCCTGCAGGGCAAAGTAGTGGATATGCTCTATTTCCCGATCATCCGCGGCACCTGGCCCGAGTGGTCGCCCATCAATGCCGGCGAATCCTTTGAGTTTTTCAGGCCGATCTTTAACCTCGCAGATACGGCGATTACGTGCGGGGTTTTTTGGGTACTTATTTTTCAGAGGAAGGCGCTCAGAGAAATATAATTGGTTCGCTTCGCTCACTAATTGGTTCGGCTGACGCCTCACTAATTGGCCTCCCTGCGGTCGGCTAATTGGCATGAGCGAGGGGTGGGTGAAAAAAAAGTTAAGGAATTTCTCCATTTTGGGCTATTAAATGCATCTATACTTCATAACTAAACATATGAAAGATGGATTACAAAGATGTTTACAGCCTGTCAATGGTTTTCAGTCAGAAAATCTGGGATATAGTCGAGGCCTGGCCATATTTTGCAAAGGACACAACCGGCAAACAATTGGTCCGTTCCGCTGATTCCATAAGTGCGAATATGAAGGAAGGATTTGGACGGTATTTTTTCAAGGATCGGAATGTCTTTAACTATTACTCCCGGGGTTCTTTGTTTGAAACACATTGCTGGCTGGAAAAAGCCAATGCACGAAAACTAATCGCACAGGAAGAATTTGAAGATCTTTTAAAAGACCACGATCTGTTGCATGTCGAGATCAACAAAATGATCAAAAATACCCGTGATCAATCCTCTCATAAATAATTACTGTAACTCAATTGCCAATTAGCCGACCGCAGGGAGGCCAATTAGCTCGCGTTAGCGAACCAATTATTTAATGGAGAAACTGGTAGTCCCAATCTGCCCTTCTTCGAGGAAAAGATCGATGTAGTACGTTCCGGCCTGGAGTTCTTCGCCGCCGAGTTCGTAGAAGATGCAGGCTTCGAGGGCGTTGCCTTCGTATTCCACTTCACGCATGGCGGAATAGGGCACAATTTTACCTTCGAGCATGAAGGTTTCGGTACCGGATTTCACCATCACGCGCTGTGAGGGATTGGCGATGCGCAGGTAGATCTTGCGCGGTCCGTGCTTGGCCACGGAGTTTTCGACCAGGGTAAAGCAGACCCGGATCTTGTCGACTTTCTTGATCTTTTTCTGAACCACGCCGGCTTCGTTGATCGGCTCGGCGATCATATTGTTGGCTTTCAGTACGGCGGCTTTTTCAACTTTTCCCGTGAGGTCCTTATTCTGATTTTCGAGTTCGCGGTTCACGTTCTTCGCTTCCTCAAAACGGTTTTTTACCTCCTGATTTTCAGCCCGGAGCCTGAGGTTCGCCTGGTTCAGCGAGTCAACCTGGACAATGTAGGATTTCAGTATGTCGCGCATGCTGCCTACCTGGGCCTCATAGATCTGGATCTTTTTTGCGTTGGAAGCCTTGATGGCGAGCAGGTCGGTGATCTTCTGCTTTTCCTTGTTTAACAGCACGTTCATGCTGTCGTTATTGGTCTTCAGCTTATTGTAATCCTCATACAAAACATTGAGTTCCGTGGTCAGCTTGTCCTTCTGCATCTCAAGCGTAACGCGCATCTCCTCCGCTTCCTTTTTTCCGGCCGACAGCAGCGTCATCATATATATTATGGCGCCGGCGAGAATTACAAAGATGGCTCCAAAAGCAATATTCAGTCCTTTACGATTCATTTTTCCAACTTGTTGATATACCTTGCAAAGGTAAATGAAATCACGTATAAAACATAGGGGCCTTACCTTGTGCCTTGTGCCTTGTGCCTTGTGCCTTTTTCTCTCCTGCGCTCAGCAGGGATCATTAACCGGCGGTGCTAAGGACGAGAAGCCCCCGGTTTTGGTGAAGAGTGAGCCGGGTAATTATTCTACTCGATTTACGGCAACTAAAGTTACTCTTACCTTCGATGAGTATTTCGAGCTGAGGGGGATCAGTCAGAAGCTGGTGGTTTCTCCGCCGATGGATAAGAAGCCGGAGTTCAAGATCAGGGGAAAAGAGCTGGAGATTGTCTTCAAGGATTCGCTGCAGCCCAACCGCACGTATGCGCTGAATTTCGGCGATGCGCTGGTGGACCTGAACGAGGCCAACCCGTTGAAAAACTTCCAGTATGTGTTCTCCACGGGAACCGAGATCGACTCGCTTGAGGCATCCGGAAAGGTGGTGCTGGCTTTCGACGGCAAGCCGGCTGAGGATGTGCTGGTGATGCTCTACACGGGTACCTCGGATTCGATGCCGATCAAGGAGATCCCGATCTATATATCCCGGACCGATAAGGAGGGGAAGTTCACCCTCAGGAATATGGCGGCCGGGTCCTATAAAATCTTTGCACTCAAGGATGCCAACAGCAACATGCTGTTTGATCAGCCCACGGAAGCCGTGGCTTTCATGGATTCCCTGATTGTCCCGACGGTGGCGGCTCCCGAGCCTTTAACGATTGATTCGGTTGCCGTAAAGGATTCGGTTCATGTGGCTGATTCACTTATTGTTGCCGATACCGTTGCGAGGGTGGATACGGTAAAAAGATCCGGTAAAATGGGTGCAGCGGATTCGATTGCATCAAAGCCGAAAACCCGGTACCTCCCCGACAACCTGGAGCTGCGGCTTTTCACCGAGGCCCGGCCCAATCAGTATCTCAGCGGAACCGACCGGATCCGGCCCGAGCAGATTCGTTTCCGGATGAATGAAAAGGTTGATTCCATCGGGATAGAATTCCTTGATCTGCCGGAGGACAGCATGCCTGTGAAGCTTGACTGGTATGATGCGGTTGACACCCTTGATATCTGGATCACCAATCCGGCAGTTGCCGCGCGCGATTCCATCGTTGCCTTTCTCACCTATCGGGCTTATGATTCACTGGAACAGCCATTTGCAAAGACCGATACGGTTAAATTCCGATATCGCCCCCCGGCAAAGGCGGCCACCGCACCCAAGAAGGACTTCGCCTTTTCGGCCACACCCGAGAGGACCAAAACGCTGGATCCGGGGCAAAAGCTGACCCTCACCTTTACCCTGCCCTGGTCGGCGGCCGATACCAGCAAAATACACCTTACCACCGGGAAGGAACCCTCCGTGAAAGCTGTGGAGTACAACCTGGTTCCGGATACGCTTAAAGGGCTTGTGCTCAATGGAGCAGCTGTGGTTCAGGTCCATCCCCGGATCCTGACCCTGCAGGCACCTTTTGTTCCCGACTCCTCCTACCGGCTGGTGATGAAAGCCGGCGCGTTTACCGGCATATCGGGACAAACATCGGACTCTCTTGACATCAGCTTTAAGATCAAGAAACCGGAGGATTTC
>MEOR01000030.1:43915-48061 GCA_001769295.1 Bacteroidetes bacterium GWF2_49_14
CCTCGCAGCGGCTGACTCAGGCCGACGAAGTGTTCTTCGGGATGCTTCCTGCAGGCAAGTACAGTCTCCGGCTGATTTTTGACGCCAACAGCAACGGGGTTTGGGATACCGGCAGATACCTCCGCCATCTGCAGCCCGAGCGGGTCATTGTTTTTACCAAGGAGCTGAACGTCAAGGCCAACTGGGAGCTTACCGAGACCTGGGAGTGGTAAATGACTGAATTTTTATACATTCGAAAAAAAATCAAATCCGTAAAACATGAAAAAACAATTCCTTACTATGATTCTTGGCCTGATGCTGACCGGCGGATGGGCTATCTCACAGACTTTTACCATCCGGGGTGCCATTGACGGCGTAAAAACCGGAAAAGTTGAGCTTCAGATCCGCGAAGCCGGTAAAATGGCTACCAAATATTCCACCGGCCTGGCCGAAGACGGCACCTTTACCCTCTCGGGGAAAGTGGCTGAACCCGATATGTATTATCTGAAAATTGGTGACCTGAGG
Source organism: Bacteroidetes bacterium GWF2_49_14 (assembly GCA_001769295.1). Taxonomy (GTDB): domain Bacteria; phylum Bacteroidota; class Bacteroidia; order Bacteroidales; family UBA12481; genus UBA12481. The sequence continues at coordinate 44,420 of MEOR01000030.1, forward strand.
GGTATGATTGCTCTCTTTCTGGATAATTCCGATATCACGGTAAAGGCAAAATCAGATGCCCTGATGAATGCCGAGATAACCGGATCGGCCACTCATGATGCTTACTCCAGGTTCTCGCAGTTGTCGAAGGCTCAGAATGAGAAAATGCGCCCGATCTATGCAGCTTACACTGAGGCTGATAAGGCCAAGAACGAAGTGGAAAAAAAGAAGGCTGAAGCCCAGATGGATGAAATGGAACCTATACAGAAAGCTGAAAAGATGGCTCTGATCAAATCATTGGGAAGCTCTCCGGTGGCACCTTATATCGTAAGTTCGATATCGTACACCATTCAGGATCCGGCACAGATGGAAGCACTGATTGCAGGATTCGGACCCGCTATGGCGGATTCCAAGTATGTAAAAACCCTGAAAGAGGGTTTGGTGAAAATAAAGCTGACGGCTGTTGGCGTTGTGGCTCCTGATTTCACCCAGAACGATCCCGATGGCAAGCCCGTTACCCTTTCCGATTTCCGCGGCAAGTATGTGCTGGTGGATTTCTGGGCTGCATGGTGCGGTCCGTGTCGTGCCGAGAACCCGAACGTGGTAAAGGCATATAATAAATTCAAATCCAAAGGGTTCACCGTTCTGGGCGTATCCCTTGACCGCGACAAAGACGCGTGGCTCAAGGCCATCGCCGACGACAAGCTGACCTGGACGCAGGTATCGGACATCAAGTATTGGGACAACGAGGTTGCCAAAATGTACGGCATCCGTTCCATTCCCGCCAACGTGCTTCTTGACAAGACCGGCAAGATCGTAGGGAAGAATCTGAGGGGGGAGGATTTGGAGGAGGCCCTTGCGAAGCTGGTGAAGTAAACAGCCTTTGAGCTCTTGGACGTAGTAATTGGCCTCCCTCCGGTCGGCTAAATGGCTCCCTGCGGTCGCTAAATGGTTCGCTGCGCTCACTAATTAGGCCCTGGCCCAATTAGCGCGAAGCGCCAATTAGCGAGGCGTAAGCCGAGCCATTTAGTGAGCGCAGCGAACCAATTATAATAATGAGTATATTTCCCTCAAACTCAGTACCATATGTTACAACGAAATTTTGTCGAATCCGTTGCTGCTGGCATCCGGGATAATTGGTATCAGAAAGCCTATTCCGATTACCAGGGCGAAACCTATCAGTATAAAGATGTAGCTGAGAAGGTGATGAAGTTCCAGATCCTGTTCCAGAAGCACAATATCGGAATAGGATCAAAAGTGGCCTTTCTCGGGAAGAACTCCCGGAACTGGGCGGTTTCGTATATGTCGACGATTCTGAACGGTGCGGTGGCGGTGCCGATTTTGTCGGATTTCCACCGGGAGGATGTGATGAATATTCTCGAGCATTCGGAATCGGTGGTTCTGTTTGTTTCGGACGAGTATGCTCCGGAAATCGATGCGGCGAAGCTTCCCCGGCTGCGGGCTATCTTTAAGCTGAACGATTTCAGCCTGATATTGGGCCGCTCGGAGGGGCTTGAGGAAGATGTGGCCAACATTCAGGCCCTGTTTGATGCGAAGTTTCCGAACGGGCTGGATCAGGATGCATTCAAAGTCCCTAAAGTCGGGAATGAGGAACTCGTCACGATCAATTACACCTCGGGAACTGCCGGCTTTTCGAAGGGGGTGGTACTGAACCACAACTCTTTCATGGCGAACCTGCAGTATGCCCAGGACAACATGCCGCTGGAGCCGGGGAACTGCATTGTTTCGTTCCTGCCGCTGGCGCACACGTACGGTTGTGCGTTCGACTTCATTTTCCCGACAACGCTCGGCTGCCATATCACCTTTTTGGGCAAGATCCCTTCGCCCCAGGTGATCCTCAAGGCTTTTCAGGACATCAAGCCGCACCTGGTGATGTTTGTGCCGCTGGTACTGGAGAAGATCTACACCACCCGGCTGTTGCCCAAGCTGAGGAAGCCGGCCATGAAGATCATGCTCGCCATTCCTGGTGTTAACTCATTGATCAAAAAGAAGATAAATGCAACCCTTACCGAATCCTTCGGCGGCCGTTTCCGTGAGATCGTGATCGGGGGAGCTGCCCTGAATGCGGAGGTTGAGGCTTTCCTGAAAAAAATCGGATTTAAGTTTTCCATTGGCTATGGCATGACGGAATGCGGGCCGCTGGTCAGCTATGCCGGCTGGAAAACCCACCGGAACGGTGCTTCGGGAAAAGCAGTGGATACGCTGGAGATGAAGATCGATTCATTTGATCCGTACCATGAGGTTGGCGAGATCATGGTGAAGGGCGACAATGTGATGCTGGAGTATTACAAAAACCCGGAGGCCACGAATGCTTCGCTGACGGCAGACGGGTGGCTGCGGACGGGCGATCTGGGCGTTTTCGACAAGGATCACTTTATCTATATTAAAGGCCGGAGCAAGAACATGATTCTCGGCCCGTCGGGTCAGAATATTTACCCCGAGGAGATCGAATCGAAGCTCAATAACATGCTCTATGTAACCGAATCCGTTGTGGTTGAGCGCAATAGCAAGATCATTGCACTGGTTTTCCCGGATCAGGAGGTGCTGAAATCGGGCCAGATGACTAAAGAGGATATGGAAGAGGCCATGGAGAAGAACCGCATCGAGCTGAACAACCGTTTGCCGAAATACATGCAGGTGGTTGGCCTTGAGCTGGTAGAGGCGGAGTTTGAGAAGACGCCGAAGAAGTCGATTAAGAGGTACCTATATAAGTAACTATAATTGACTCGCTTCGCTCGCTAAATGGCTCCCTGCGGTCGCTAATTGGTTCGCTGCGCTCACTAATTAGGCTCTGGCCCAATTAGCGCGAAGCGCCAATTAGCGAGGCGTCAGCCGAGCCAATTAGCCGACCGCAGGGAGGCCAATTTCTTAAAGTGTCATGAACGAACCTACAAAATACGCGTTGATTGTGGCCGGTGGGTTGGGTACTCGCATGGGAAACTTGGTGCCGAAGCAGTTCCTGCTGCTGGCGGGCAAGCCTGTGCTTATGCATTCGATCAGGGCGTTCAGGCGGTTTGAGGCGGGGATTCCGGTGACGGTGGTGTTGCCGCTGGAGCATATTAGCTACTGGAGGAAGCTCTGCACAGAGCATGGATTTGAGGAGGCGCATGAGGTGGTGGCGGGCGGCGCCACAAGGTTTGAGTCGGTGCAAAACGGGATGCGGGGACTGGAGGGTGACGGCCTGGTTGCCATTCACGACGGGGTGAGGCCGCTGATCGAGCCCGACACTATTAAAAGACTTTTCGAGGAAGCGGCCATTCATTCCAGCGCCATCCCGGTACTATCTCCCAAGGACTCGCTGCGCTGGCAGGATGAGAACGGAAGCCACGTGATCGACCGCACCTTCGTGAAAATAATTCAGACTCCCCAGGTCTTCGAACTCAATAAACTCCGGCAGGCATACGTTCAATCCTATGATCGTTCTTTTACCGATGACGCTACCGTTTGGGAAAAGGCTGGGAACACGCCGTACCTCGCCGCGGGGCAGGAGACGAATATCAAGATTACAGTCGTCGAAGATCTGCGGTATGCGGCGGGTATAATTGACTCGCTTCGACCGCTAAATGGCCTCCCTGCGGTCGGCTAAATGGCTCCCTGCGGTCGCTAATTGACTCGGCTAACGCCTCGCTAATTGGTTCGGCT
>MEOR01000030.1:48217-58682 GCA_001769295.1 Bacteroidetes bacterium GWF2_49_14
CGCTCAGTGCGATACTCCTCCCCGCCCAGAAAACCCTCTGGCGGTACGGCACTTCACGGACGCTGCCGATGGGCCAGCAGGAGTTCGGGATTATTCACCCGTTCCAGATCGGGGCGACGGATAAACTGGAGATATCGGCTCAGCCGCTGCTCGGACTGACCCTGGCGCCTAATGTTTCCTTTAAATACAGCTGGCTCGACGGCAGTTGGGGTGTTGCCAGCCGTCATGCTTTCAGTATACCTACCCAGCTGATACGAACATTGGCTTACCTGCCATGGGATGAAAGCGCCATACGGTCGCAGCACGAGATCCCTTATGTGTTCAATTTCCGGAACGAAGGGATCGTGACTAAACAGCTTGCAACGGAGATGCTGATCACGGCGCGCGCCGGGTTTGAGTTCAGCCTGAAAGCCTGGGGCGACAGCACCCTGCCGGCCATCACGGCGAAACCCTTTTATCGCCTGCTTTATCTCCGGTCAACCACCCTCAATAAAAAATTGCTCTGGTATGCCGGAGCCCAGTATGACGTAAATATTTATAAGGATTTCAATGCCATGGCCGACCTGTTTTTCTATTCATCGGGCTGGTTTAATGGCTGGGCGATCGAGCATAAAGGGTATTTCATCTGGAACAAAAGCAACAAGTTCGCCGCCCTCATCGGCTACAAAATGGGCTACGGCACCTATCCGGAACAGACCTTTACCGCGCTTCCCGCCAACCGCTTCTTCATTTTCCCCGTCGCCGACCTGATCTGGAAGCTGAATGTAAAAAGGCAGCCGCAGAAAGATTTGTTCAGGGTACGGTAAACCCCATCGCTGCTTGCGCAGCGCCCAGGGGGTGGTATAGAACCCCCGGCCTGAAGGCCGGGGTTACTGATGTCTACCGGCCCCACTGAAAGGGTTTAAGAAGTTTACTGATCATCAGCTGATATTCCTTTTCTTCCTGGGCCCAGGTTTTTGTGTTATGATGAACTTCTTGATTTTGAATGTATTGCCGAACAATAGGGATCATCTTAATGCTCACTGAAGAGGCATAGTAGTTCGCTGCCCAACTGAACTTCCTGGCCATTGGAATATTCTGGTTGATCCAGTGTGATGACTCTCCCTTAATCTGTTTTATCACATCCGCCAGTGTTTGATCCTGCCGCAATGATATAAGACAATGGATATGATCCTGATTTGCATTCAGATGATCAATCCAGATTTCCTTGTCCCGTGCATTCGCCTGGATATGCTTCATAATATCCCGCGTGTTGGTTTCGTTAAAAAAGGGATACCTCGCCTTGGTACCCCAAACACAATGAACATAATTCTTTACATGTGACATAGCTTCTGTTTTTATATATAGATGCATTCTCATGAGTCAAATGGAGAATTCTCTTCTGCTTTTTTTGATTTTTCCAGTTTGATGCCTCGACAGACATCAGTAAGGGGCTGGGACAAAATCCCCGGCCTGAAGGCCGGGGTTACTGATGAGTAACCTTCTACCTTGCTGCGAAGAGTTATTGAATAAGGCAAGTGACTGATATTTTGCATGGTAAGAATCTTGGGAATGATTAGATAAACGTCTTCGACAGACATCAGTAACCCCGGGCTGAAGCCCGGGGCCGTTTGTCCCACCCCCATTTTGTCCCACCCCCATGAGTATAGCCCAGACGAGTGAGGGGGACCTTCAGCCCGGGGATCATGATAAAATAATGAAAAACTTTGTAAACTTTTTTAGTTTCCAATTGTACTATAGTTTATATTTGCACCCTGATTGGTGCTGTAAACTATGGACGAAAAACATAATAATTTCTTTGTCAAGGTTTTCGAACTTTATAACAAGTTCGGAATCAAGAGCGTGACCATGGACGATGTGTCGCACGAGCTGGGAATCTCCAAAAAAACCCTGTACGAATGCATCGAGGATAAATCCGAGCTGGTGAAGCATGTGATGCAGATGGTCTATAAGTTTCACGGGGATAAACTTGAAGCCATCGCGAATTCCGGTCTCACAGCCATCGAGGAGTTGATGGAGGTTAACAAGTACATGACCGGAATGGTTAAAGAACTGAACCCCACCCTTTTATATGACCTCAGGAAGTATTATCCCTCACTTTTCACCGAGCTCATGGAGGGGCAGAGACGCCGGATGCATGAAGCGATCCGGAAAAACCTGGAGAAAGGCCAGGAGCAGGGGCTCTACCGGAAGGAAATGAATATCGATATTATCTCCAAGCTCCACATGACACGGATGGAGTATCGGTTTTCACATGACTCATTCATTCTTAACGACATAGATTCCGGACAGGTGATGCGGGAGATCTTTATCTATCACCTCCACGGTATCGCTAACGAAAAAGGTATAAAAATTCTAAATGAAAATTTAAAAACACAATGGATATGAGAATGATCAGAAAGATGGCTTTTGTATTTCTTTTGCCCTTCCTGTTTTATGGATCGGTAGTATCTCAGGTACAGGAGTTTAGCTTAAAGCAGGCTCAGGATTATGCGGTTCTGCATAATTTTCAGTCGAAGAATGCGGTGATCGATATTGCCCTTGCCGACAAGAAGATCCGAGAAACCCTTGCCCAGGGTTTACCCCAGGCCGAGGCGACCATCGGCTACACCAACTTCATCAACCTGGCAACCCAGCTGATCCCGGCCGAATTTTTCGGCGGACAGCCCGGTGAGTTCATGGAGATTCAGTTCGGTACCAAGAACAACGCCAGCGTTCAGGCTCAGCTGAGTCAGCTGGTTTACAGCGGATCCTATTTCGTAGGGTTGAAGATGTCGAAGGTGGCACGTGAGATGTCGAACCTGCAGCTTGAGCAGGTAAAGCTCGATGTCAAACAGGCGATCACATCGGCCTATATTCTCTGCCTGGTGGCCGGGAAGAACCAGGAGCTGATGAAGGAGACCATCTCCACGATGGAACTCCTTGTGAAAGACTCGAAGGCGATGCAGGGAACCGGGTTTATGCAGGAGACCGATGTCGACAAGCTGTCGCTCCTGCTGTCCGACCTGAAAACCAACCAGCTCAATGCCGCCAACCAGATCAGGAATGCATATTCCCTGCTGAAATTCAACATGGGACTCACTTTCAAGGATGAAATCCGGCTGACCGACAACCTGGATATTCTACTGATGGCGACAGATCCGGCAGGTTTGCTGGCCCAGGAGTATGACCTGCGCAACAACGTGACCTACCGCATGATAGATGCCCAGCAGAATCTCTCCAGGCTGCAGATAAAGCTGGCCCAAACGGAATATCAGCCGACCGTATCGGCTTTTTTATCACAGTCCGAAAATGCCCAGCGGAACGCTTTCAATTTCTTCAGCTTTGATCAGAAATGGTTTCCCACCACAATTTTCGGGGTTAACGTTGGAATTCCGATATTTAGTTCCGGCAAACGATATTACAAGGTCCAGCAGGCTAACCTGAACTACGAGAAATCGATCAACACCAAGCGCCAGGTGGAAGAGAGCCTGTCGCTGGGCACCCTCACCGCCCGCAATAACTTTGAGGTATCAATTGAAACTTTCCGCAACAAGCGAGACAATTTCGACCTTGCACGGAAAATCTACACCAAGGACCAGATCCGGTACAAGGCAGGAGTTGCCTCAACCACCGACCTGAATCAGACTTACAACCAGCTTCTTCAGGCACAGGGCACGTACCTGGGGGCGATGATGGATCTTTTTACCAAGAAGATAGAATTACAAAAGATGTACAACCAGCTTTAAACTCTAAAGAATCAAAAATGAAAAAAGTAATTATTCCGATAGTAGTACTGATCCTCTCCCTGGCTTCCTGCCAGCCTAAAAGGACGGCCGATACGGTTAGCGCCGAGATTGGCAAAACCCGCACCGAGATTGCAGCGCTTTCCCAGAAACTTGAGACCCTGGAGGCCGAGCTGGTTACCCTGCAGCCCGAAAAAGTGGAGAAAACCGTGAAAGTGGCCATTAGTGCTGTCAGCCGCAAGGATTTTGCCGACTACATCATTTCCAGCGGCAACGTAGAGGCGGTTAAAACCGCCTCCATCTCCCCCGAGATGAACGGCAAGATTGAATCGATTCCCGTTAAGGAGGGTCAGTGGGTGAAAAAGGGTCAGGTTTTGCTGAACCTCGATTCAAAAGTGATGAAGAACAGCCTGGCTGAACTGGACAAAAGCTACGAAATGGTTGTGACACTCTACATTAAGCAGAAAGAGCTATGGGATCAGGGGGTAGGTTCGGAGATGCAATATCTGGAAATAAAAAACCGGAAGGAATCCATGGAGCGTACACGGGAAACCCTCAGCTCCCAGATGGAGATGACCAGGATCGTAGCTCCTTTTGAAGGAAGAATTGAAAAAGTAATGGTCAAGGTGGGTGAACTGGCTACCCCGGGTCGCGGAATCATTGACCTGGTTAACCTCGACAGGCTCTATATCAACACCGAGGTTTCGGAATCCTTCCTGGCCACGGTCCGCAAAGGAGACACGGTTATGGTTGAGTTCCCGAACCTTCCCGGCGTTACCAAAACGGTTCCGATCGCCTTTACCAGCAATATAATCAATCCGCTGAGCCGCACCTTCCCGATCCGGGTCGAGCTGCAAAACAGCAGGGGAGAGATCAAGCCGAACATGCTGGCCAGCCTGAAAATCAGGACCGATAACCAGCCCCGGGCCATTGTGGTTCCAACCAGCATGATCCGTCAGGATGTTGGCGGTTCCTATGTATTTGTTGCCCTGGGATCGGGGAATTCAGGGACTGCGAAAAAGACCTATATCACAACCGGCAGCTCGGACGGTGTGGATACCGTAGTAAAAGAGGGGCTGACCGACAGCGACATGATCGTGAGCCTCGGTTATAATCAGATTAAAAACGGAACGCTGATTACCTGGTAATCAGATAAAACCAAGGGAATTCATACAATATGGAAGACCAGAAAAAATCCACGCACAGGGAGTTTAAGCTAACCACCCTGGCACTAAAAAATAAGAGTACTGTCTACCTGATCGTAGCCATGCTGATAGTCTTCGGCATCCTCTCCTATGTGACGATGCCGAAGGAGCTTTTCCCCGAGATCAACTATCCAACCGTTTTTGTTCAGACCGTTTACCCGGGGAACTCGCCGGAGGATATTGAAAATCTGATCTCACGGCCGCTGGAGAATGAACTGCAGGCTGTGACTGGGATTAAAACATTGAAATCCAACTCATTGCAGGACTTTTCAATGATTTTTGTCGAGTTCCAGACCAATGTCGACATCAAGAAGGCGCTGGTTGAGGTAAAGGATGCCATTGACAAGGCCAGGGCGGAATTGCCGAATGACATGATTTCGGATCCGATTGCGCAGAATTTTGATTTCAATTCCCTGCCGATCCTGAACGTAAACCTTTCGGGTGAGTACAGTTCGGCAGAGCTGAAGAATTACGCCGAATATCTGAAAGATGAGCTGGAGCGGATCAATGAGGTTTCCAAGGTTGACATCAGCGGAGTTGAAGACCGCAAGATCCTGGTAGAGATTGACCTTGCCCGGATGGAGTCGCTGGGCATTGCGTTCAGCACGGTTGAGAACATCATACGGATGGAGAACATGTCGATGGGCGGCGGAGAGATCAAAATCGGGAATACCCAGCGGACTGTGAGGACCATCGGTGAGTTTGAATCCATTGATGAGATCCGGAATATTGTCATTAAGCAGGACCCGACCCTTACCGTGTATCTGAGGGATATTGCGACGGTTACCGATGGTTTTGGCGATAAGAAATCGGCTGCCCGTCTGGATGGAAACCCGGTTGTTACGCTAAACGTGATTAAAAAATCAGGAGAAAACCTGATATCCGCTACGGAGCAGACATTTGCCCTGGTAGACAAGGCCAAAAATGAAGGGGCTGTGCCCTCCGACCTTCGGGTTGACTATACGTGGGACCAATCGGAGGGGATCAAGCGCCAGCTCAGTGAGCTCGAAAACAGCATCCTGATCGGGATGATCCTGGTTATCACGATCCTGTTCCTGTTCCTGGGATTGAGAAGCGCGGTTATTGTAGGTCTGGCGATTCCGCTCTCCCTGCTGATCACTTTCGTTGTACTGAACCTCCAGGGTGCCCAGATCAACATGATCGTTCTGTTCTCGCTGATCATCGCGCTCGGTATGCTGGTGGACGATGCCATTGTGGTGGTGGAGGTGATCCAGCGATACCGGGACCGGGGCTACAGCAATTTTGAGGCGGCGAAGCTGGGAACCGGGGAGATTGCCTGGCCGATCATTACCTCTACCCTGACAACCATTGTGGCTTTTCTGCCGCTGATGTTCTGGGGAGGGATGATGGGGGAGTTCATGAAATATATGCCGATCACGCTGCTGATCACACTGGGTGCTTCCCTGTTCGTTGCCCTCTTTATTTCGCCGGTACTGATCTCCAGTATTGACAAAGGTGAGCACACCCATGAAAAGCCGCATGCGCAGCGCAGGGCTTACATTACAGCCGCCATTCTGACCTTTGTGGCAGCGATCCTTTACTTTATCGATGTAATGTGGATAGCCAACTTCCTGATGCTGGGAGTAATCCTGATAATTGCCCACCAATTGTTTATGAAACGGATGGCTTACTGGTTCCAGGAGGTATTCCTGATCAGACTGGAGAATTTCTACGATCGCTTCATCCGGTTCAGTCTGGGCGGCAGAAAACCTTACTGGATTATCGGAGGCGTCGTGCTCCTGCTGGTCTTCAGTCTGGGTATGTTTGGCGCCCGTCATGGTGAAACCCGACTATTCCCGCTGAATGAGCCATCCATGGTTAATTTACACGCCGAGCTGCCGCTTGGAACGGATATAGCCGTTACCGATTCGGTATCCCAGGTGATGGAAAACAGGATCAAAGAGGTACTGGGACCCAACATGGGCCTGGTAAAATCGCTGTTGACCTCGGTAGGAACAGGCGTTCGCCGCGACAATGAGTTTGCCACCGGCGAAACTCCGCACCGGGCAATGGTCTCGATCAATTTTGTGGATTATGAGTATCGGAATGGCGTAAAAACTTCTGATCTCCTCAGGCAACTCAGCGACGCCTTTGTTGGGCAGTATCCGGGGGTAAACTTCTTCCTGGAGAAAAATGAGTCGGGTCCGCCTACGGGTAATCCCGTCAACATTGAGATATCCGGAAAGCAGTTTGATATGCTGCTGGCCTATTCCGATTCGGTGATCAATAAAATAGAAAATTCTGGAATTCAGGGTATTGAGGGTTTAAAAACCGATATTGAACTCGGCAAGCCCGAACTCCAGGTACGAATTAACCGTGAAAAGGCCCAGCGTTATGGCCTGTCCACCCTGGTGATTGCTTCAACCATCCGTACGGCTTTGTTCGGAAAGGAGATCTCCGACTTTAAAGTTGGCGAGGAAGAGTATCCGATCGAGATCCGCCTGGCAGATGCATACCGGCATGACCTCAGCGCCCTCCTCAACCAGAAGATCACATCGATAAACATGGCCAGCGGCCAGATGGTTCAGGTTCCGATCTCAGCAGTAGCTGATTTCACATACAGCACCACCTTCGGATCGGTGAACCGAAAGAACGTAGAGCGCGTGGTAACGGTATATTCCGGGGTTATTGCCGGATACAACTCGACCACCATTAACCGGCAGCTGATTGCGATGTTCAAGGACATGCCGCTTCCCGAAGGCTATAAAATCTCTTTCACCGGGGAGCAGGAGCAGACTGAAAGCAGCTCACTCTTTATGATCCAGGCCATGTTACTGGTTATGGCGCTGGTTTTCGTGATCCTGGTTACCCAGTTCAATTCATTCGGTAAAACTCTGATTATCCTGACCACCATCGTGTTCAGTGTTATCGGGGTGTTCCTGGGCCTATCCATATTCAAGCTCGATTTCGTCATTATCATGACCGGTATCGGAATCATATCCCTTGCGGGTATTGTGGTTAAGAACGGAATAGTGCTGATCGATTACATAACCCTGCTGAAAGCGCGCAAGCGAGAAGAGATGGGGCTGGAAGAGGGCGCAGCGCTGCCAAAGGCCATATCCAGGGAATGCATCATTGAAGGCGGGAAAACCCGTCTGCGGCCGGTTCTGCTGACCGCCTTCACTACTATTCTGGGTATGCTGCCGCTGGCTGCGGGTCTTAACATTGATATTGTAAAACTCTTTACGGAATTGAAGCCTGGAATTTACTTCGGCGGTGACAACATGATATTCTGGGGACCCATGGCCAACGCCATCATCTTCGGGCTGTTGTTCTCCACGGTACTGACGCTGATTGTGGTGCCGGTGATGTACCAGACGGCGCAGCAGGTGAAGGTCAGGTTTACGCGCAAAGCCAGTTAAATGACCTCCCGTTGGTCGGCTAATTGGCTCCCTCCGGTCGCAAATTGGTTCGGCTAACGCCTCACTAATTGGCGCTTCGCGCTAATTGGGCCAGAGCCTAATTAGTGAGCGCAGCGAACCAATTTGCGACCGCAGGGAGCTATTTAGCCGACCGCAGGGAGGCCAATTAGTGAGGCGTTAGCCGAACCAATTAGCGAGCGTCAGCGAGTCAATTAGCGAGCGTCAGCGAGTCAATTACCTGATGAGCGCCATTCGGCCTGATTCGCTACGTTCGCCAACCCTCAAACGATAGACATAAAGCCCGGGACCGACATCCCGGTTTTTTTCGTCTTTGGCGTTCCAGTAGTAGGTATATTCTCCTGCGAGCAAGGTTTTATTTACGATTTCCCTGACTTTGCGGCCGGAGAAATCCCAGATCTCGAGGATGACCGGAAGTTCAGACGGAACGCGGAAGAAGATTGCGGTTGACCGGTCGAACGGGTTGGGGAAATTCTGGCTCAGGAGTCGGGCCTCTTCCCAGTTGACTGTTGAGATGGGAATATAGGAATACTGGGATTGATTGTAGCTGTCGGTTGCTTTTACCCTGATATTCCAGATATGGCCGGTATCCCGGGCGACCCCGCTGAGCACGCCGGTATCGGTGAGCGTGAGGTCATCGGGATAATCAACCGGGGAAAAACGGATTCCGTAGTTTTCAAAGATGAGGCGTGTCCCGCTGATGGAGGCATATCTGAAAAAATGTGCATCGCCGTTGGAGATTCCGGCCTCCCAGTCATAGTCGCCCTGTGGGGGTATGGCGCGCTGGCCGTACAGGAACTCGATGGTTCCATCGGGGTACAGGTTTACTGAAACCGATACCGGATAGAGCTTAAGTCCCACATACACAGAAGCGTGCCATTGAACGGTAACCACGGAATCGGTTTTTCGGCAGATGAGGACGTCCTCGGGGTCGTTGATCTGGATATCGGCGCCCAGCGGCACGATGCTTTTCCGGACCCGGAATGCCAGTTCCTCCATGATCATATACGGGTATGCGATGTCAACATTTTCAAAATGCAGGGCTCCGTTAATATCGGCATAAACAGCCGAGTAATCGGTCCCGAAAAAGGGAAAACTGAAGGGGAGGTCGATCCGGCTGTACCTCTTTTCATGAGCAGAGCTTGATAGTGTATCACCTGGGATGACCTCATAGAGGCGGGTGAAACTTTTTTCCTGATAATCGTTCACGAGCTCCCAGCGATAGGGCGCTATACCGCCGGCTGCCTGCAGGTTCAGTGTGAACTTCTCGCCGGCCTCAAAGGTGGTGGCGACGGGTTTCTCCACTTCCATCCGGCTGAAATTCAGGTCACGGATGACTGATACATAGGTAGTTCCATTATTAATAAGCGGGATGTTTTTTGACGGCGAGAGGATCTCGGAAGTTTCGTTTGCATAATGGATAACCGAAACCTCATCGATCTGTCCGGCAGCCACATTCATCAGATCTTTCTCCTCGACAACCAGGAAGAATTTAACCGGTTTTCCCGGATCGATGTTTGTGAGCAGGGGTGAAATATCGAGCCCGAATTCAAAGCGGCTGCTGTCCTCCGTATTCTCCATGTCAAGGAGGGGCAGTTCGTCGCCCTGGAAACTGAACATCGGGAACGACAGCATCTCTTTGGGCCGGATGGCGGATGTATCGGTGGAGACACCGGCAAGGATTCTTATCTTATTTTTCTGTTCATGGCGCATTACCACCCTCATGGTGAGCTGCGGATTATATTCCTTAAGAGCTTTGACCACATGAACGGACCGTCCCCAGATGCCGCCCTCGTTACCATTGCGGGCTACCACGCTATAGAGGACGTATGATTTCCCGCCCTTGTTCCAGCCCTGTCCCCAGCTGTTGACGGCCAGCAGTGCCCCGATTTCCCAGTCGCGCATGTCAACGGCACCGTCCTTGTTGATGTCGACGTCATTCGTATAGCGCATGTCGTTATTCAGGTCGATCCTGACGGAGTCATTATAACCCACAAAGGTCATGGCATGTCCGACATTATTGCCGAAAGTCCAGATCACAGGCCAGCTTTCGCCGGTATCCGGATCGTCCCACTGACGGGTATCCATGCGGTCGGAGGAGATCTGGAAGCTGGCAACGCCGCCATCCGGGGAC
>MEOR01000031.1:0-13015 GCA_001769295.1 Bacteroidetes bacterium GWF2_49_14
CAGGGCGGTAATATCGGACTTTTCAAGGTCGAGGATTTTTTTCCCTGATATAGAACGCAGGGCGGTAATATCGGACTTTTCAAGGTCGAGGATTTTTTTCCCTGATATAGAACGGAGCACCGATGATGGTGGAGATGCAGGTGTTGAATACGTGTCGATAAAGTACTCATATCCAGGTGAAAAGGAGTACGAATGGTTGGCGCTGTCGGGCGTCAGGAGCTTCAGATCCGAACCGTCGAAATTCACGCTGTAGAGGTAGGTGAAATAGGGATCGCCGGGCTCATGGCACGAGCCGGTAAAGAGGAGCTTCCTCGCCTCCTGGTCGACCCGGAGCAGCTGCAGCACCCGCCAGTCGCCCGTTGTGATCTGGTTCTTCAGTTTCCCGGTGGCCAGGTCGTACAGGAACAGATGCCCCCAGTTGGTACGCTGCGAGAACCAGATCGCCTCATTCGTTTTCGCCAGCATATGCCAATTGATCCTGTTTTCACCCGATTCAAAAAAGGTCTTCTCCGACTCTTCGAGAACGGTGCGCACCTCTCCGGTAACCGGATTGGCCACCCGCAGTGCCACATCCTTGTGGTCGCGCGAAACCGATACAAAGGCAAGCTGTGAGGCATCCTCGCTCCATTCCGCATCCCCCAGGACTCCGCCGTAGGCTATATGGTCGGTAACGGTTCCCCGATGCTGATCGGGACCCATTTTCAGCCGCACCACCCTGGGCCCTTCAAGATGAATCACCACGCGCTCTACCCTAAAGATCACAGAATCGCCGGGGAGCGGGTATTTCCAGGCTTCCAGCTTCGGATGCCCCACGTTGGTTGAGACCATGTACATCATCCCCACGCCGCGGCCGTCGTGCTGGAACGTGGCGATCTTTTTCGAATCGGGCGACCAGAGCAGCACCGGGCGGCCGCTTCGTGTCCAGCCGGCATTTTCGGTTGCATAGCCGAAATCCTCAATCCCGTCAAAGGTAAGCTGCGTTTCCGCCTGGCTCTCCCGGTCCTTTACCCAGAGATTATAGTCCCTGATGAAGGCCTCTTTTTTGCCGTCAGGGGAGGGGATGCCGGGAGTTCGGTTGCGGGTTGCCGGTTGCCGGTTGCCGGTTATGGGTTGCTGGTTATCGGCTGCTGCCGTTCTGGTCTTCTTTTTCGCGTTCACCAGCCATGTTGCCGGTCCGGCCGCGGTTGTGGTCTGATACGTAAACTGATAGTTATCAATCCATTTAACCTGCCCAACAGTTCCATAAACGAGCGAAGACCAGCTGCGGTCCATATACTTTTCAGCCTGTTTGTACTCCTTGCCGGTGAGCACTTTGGGCGCATAGGCTTCCTGCGCGGTTAAACCGATAGACAAAAAGAGCATCAAACCTAAAAATCCCGCAAATCGAGTGAAAGCTTTCATTTCAATGATGGTTAAGAGTTTTACATCGTGAAGGTAGCAACTTTGGAGAAAACGGGGAATTTCCGGGTTGGCCGCATGGGATCAATTTCTCGCAAAGCCGCAAAGACGCCAAGGAGCTCCTTTGCGCCTTTGCGGCTTTGCGAGAATATTAATTTTTGCTGTCCTGGCGGGATGTGTTATTAAGGTTGAAGCCTGCCGAAACTGGAACATAGTGGAATATATAAATGCAGCTCTTCCCGATACCTGAGATCAAAGTTCATAACAATTCGTTATTTTTGAAATAGATTTTTTAAGTTGACATACTAATTGATTAATAAGTAGATGCCTACAGTCTTGCGAATTGGGGCTTACAGGTTTCATTTTTACTCTGACGAGTTCAATGAACCACCTCATATTCACGTTGAGACTGCTGATGGGAAAATTTCAAGAATTCCATGTACGTTGAACACACACAAATAGCTGAACCAATCGCACTAAATGCTTGGTGCAATGGAAGAACGATTTATATTGAACTAACTGCTGGGAGAACAATCAGTTTTCCTTCTGCGAGGTTTAAAATTCTTTCCATGGCAACGGATGAACAGCTGAAGGAAGTTTCAGTCCGGTTGAATGGCTATGCCCTTCGTTGGGAAACCCTTGATGAGGATATCACGGTAAAAGGAATTGTGGCAGGGAGCTTTCAGTTGCCATTACCTGAATGAACATATCAATTTCTCGCAAAGCCGCAAAGACGCCAAGGTGCTCCTTAGCGTCTTTGCGGCTTTGCGAGAAAAAATTCTTCGCGAGTAAAAGGGTTTAGCTGAATCTCACTATCAACTTTCAAAAAAAGAGCGACCAGCATTTCTTATTCCGGTTGCGCTGGTCGTCGAGCACCATCTCGCGGATTTGATCCGGGAGCTGGCTCCGCTGCCACAGGCACTCCTCGTGGCCGGCTTCCTCGCGGTTTCCGGGTTCTGAGGTTGCCCTCACGGCCCGGATGGCATAGACCGCTCCGCCAAGTTCATGGTCGGCCATGTGTGCAACAGCCACGGCGTGACCGGTTGCGCGTGCAGCCTCCTTCGCTGCGCCGGTGGCATCCCGGGCCGCAGCGTGTGCGGCAAAAGCTGCCGTGCGGGCTTCGGTCATGGTGATCTCGCCGCGGGCCCATGCGCGGGCCTGCTCAATGGCGCGGCGCGGTCGCCCATCGCCCGGATACCGCTGCTCAAAAAAGTGCAGCACATGCTCCGCACAATCCGCTGCCCACACCGCAAGCAGCCGGTGATCCTCATCGGTCAGCGTGCCCCCGCGCCGGATCGTGATCAGCCGTGGATCACGGGTGCCTTTAGGATACATGATTTGGGTTTCAGTCGGCCGGGTCATTGGATTCTCCGAGTTCTTTTGCGTTTCGGTTGGTTACAACCTTTTTGCCGGTTTTCTCCTCAATCTCGCGTCGGGTATTATCAGCGATTTTCAGTTGACTAAAATTTGTAGCCAACTCACTTCCATAAGCGGTAAGTCACGTATTTGGACAATATGAGCTTCGATAATACCCATGTGACAAAGTTAATGATATTCAAAACATTTACGTTTTCAAACCGTGACAAACTGTCACGGTTTTATTGCCGTTATACATAAAGTGTTTTTTAAGTAGTCCACAATAGGATGCAGGGCTATAAAGCGCGCAAACTAATCAGCATGGATCGCTTCACCACCTTTTATCTTGTCGATCAGCTGACTCATGAACCGTGCCGCCGGGGCTCCGTCGATGATGTCATGGTCGAAAGAGACGGTAAGGCACAGATGTTCCCGGGATACAAACTGATTATCGAGCTCTATAACCTTCCGGCTGATACTGCCCACGGTCAGCAAAACGGTGGCGGTTCCATGCGGGATAAACCACACCGGCTCTTTGCTGTACATCCCCACGGCCGTTACCGCAACTTTTCCGTACCGCTTCGCCATCCGGATGTTCCGGTCGGCCAGCCGGATAAACAGTTTCAACAGAAATCCGGGGATTAAGCGGAACCAGGTAACACCGGCCAGACTACCCAGTTTATCGCCCGTGCGGCTCTGCGCTTCACGGATTTCGCGGCTGATCTGCTGATGCGTTTTGTTCGGTGCATCCCGTATAGCAATCGGCTCAGGCACCCGCTCCCCGTCCAGCTCCCGTTCAATCAATACGCTGATAGTCACCTCATCCAACATGACCAGCTTCCTTCCGTTGATAAATGAATTAAACTGCGGATTGGCCCGGATTACCTGCGCCAGACAGGTCACCAGATAGGCCGTGAATGAAAGCTTCTCACCGGTTTTATCCTGATGTTCGCGGATGAGCCGGCGGGGTTCTGTTATGTCAACCTCGGTGACTGAATGTATCGCATTTCTTTCACGGGTCACCGATGCCGAGGCCCTCACAGCCATGCGGTTGAAACTGAGCGGAACTGCTTTGTAGCCTGGGGCTTGATGATTTTTCATTTTTTCGTGATTAATACAGGCGCTGTTTGTTCTTGCTGACCTCGATGAGTTTATCGATTCTGGATAACCGCGTTTCTTCCTGTTTGGCACTCAGGATCCAATGAACCCGGGTCTTTCTGTAGGATGGCGCCTGTGTGTTGAAGAATTCCCAGGCCGACTGGTTCTTTTTAAACCGGGCTTCAAACTCAGGACTGAGCACTGCGAGCTCATTTTCGTAGGAGTATATCTCGGAATTTGCCGTCTTTCGCTTGCTGAATGCCAGCAGTCCGGCCGGAGCCATCAGGCCCGCGCGGGTAATCTCTTCCACCTTTTTAATGTTGATGGTGCTCCAGTTGCTGCTGCTTTTACGGGGTGTGAAGCGGTTGCAGTAGCTTTCCGCGTCGATGGATCTTCTCACGCCGTCGATCCAGCCAAAGCAGAGTGCCTGATCCACCGATTCCGACCACGTTATCGAAGGCTTTCCGCTGCCCAGCTTGTAATACCCTACCAGCAGCTCGGTCTCCGTTTGGTGATGCTCTTCAAGCCATCGCCTGAATTCATGTTGAGTCGCAAAAAAAACTACATCCATAGGAGATATATCAGATCCAAATTTAGACTGTTTTGTCAATCTGTTGTATACTGCAACTAACCCGATTTTTTTCTCGCAAAGCCGCAAAGCCGCAAAAGAGCTCCTTAGCGTCTTTGCGGCTTTGCGAGAAATATTGTGTAAATTTAAGATCGGACTATAAATTTACACAGAAAGGAGTCCAGGAAAGACACATTGAAACGACTTTCTATTCTGATTTTTTCCCTGATTTTGTTCTCTGCGGGACCGGTCCCAGCCCAGCTCCGGCCCGCAGCAGGAGATACAACTACCGTTAACCGGAAAATACTCACCCGCGCCATAGTGAGCGAAAGCGCTTTTTATATCGGGGGAATGTCTTACCTGAATTATATCTGGTACAAGGACCACGAGCGCGTACCCTTTGAGTTTTACAACGATAACAAGGGGTATCTGCAGATCGATAAATTCGGTCATGCCTTTGGTGCCTATATGGAAAGTTATATCGGGTACCAGTGGCTACGCCATGCCGGCGTGAAGAAAAATCCGGCGCTGATCTTTGGCGGTACACTGGGAATTCTCCTCCAGGCACCCATCGAGATATTTGACGGAATGTATGAAGGATGGGGATTTTCCTGGGGCGATATCATCGCCAATACCGCAGGTTCCGCATTTCTGATCGGCCAGGAACTGCTGTTCAATGAGCAGCTCATAAAATACAAGTTCAGCTACTGGAAATCGCCCTATCTCGATATGGCAAACGGATATCTGGGTAACAATGCCTTCGAGGGATTATTCTACGACTACAACGGTCACAATTACTGGTTATCCATGCCGGTGAACCGGATCATCCCGGTCAGCCGGATTCCTGATTGGCTCAATGTGGCCGTGGGATACAGCGCCAACGGCATGTTCGGGGAATTTGAGAATATCCGCTACTACCACGGGGCCTGGATCCCCGAAACCGAAAGGTACCGGCAGTTTCTGCTTTCGCTGGATATCGACTGGACAAAAATCAGAACCAACTCCCGGTTTCTGAAAAAAATCCTGAATGCCATGGTTTTCATCAAGCTTCCCTTCCCGGCTATTGAGTTTAATACCCTGGGAAAGGTGAGGGGGCACTTGATGTATTGGTGAAAAGCCAGTTTAAGTAAAATATTATTAAGGCTGTATCTATTACAAAAAAATTAAGAAATAACCCTGTATATGATACAAATTTTGTTTATTTTTACCCCTGATTTAGTACAGGTATTATGATTTTTAAACGAAAGATTTATCGGGAGCTGTTGGCCTGGAAGAACTCCGCCAGGCGTAAACCGTTGGTATTAAGGGGCGCCAGGCAAGTGGGCAAGTCAACAATAGTAAGGGAATTTGCAAAGGAATACCATTCCTTCATTGAACTAAACCTGGAACGAAAGCAAGACTTGATTCTTTTTGAGTTGGATGACTTGAGGAGCATAATTGAAACCATGCTGGTCAGGGAAAACGTATCGATCAACAATGAATCGTTGCTGATTTTTATCGATGAGATACAGGAATCCCCCAAAGCCATTAAACTCCTTCGGTTTTTCTATGAGGACTTTCCTAAGCTTCACGTTATCTGCGCCGGATCATTGTTGGAACATGCGGTGAAAGATATTACCTCATTTCCAGTGGGGCGTATACAGCAGTTGGTTCTCCACCCTTTTGATTTTGAAGAGTTTTTGTTGGCCAAAGGGAATGGCAACATCATTGAGCTATTTGAGGAAGTACCTGTCAGAGAACACTATCATGAAATTATCAAAAACCTGTTCCATGAATATTTGATTATCGGAGGAATGCCGGAAGTGGTAAAAACCTATATCGGGACAAACACTTATTCTGAACTCGGAGCCGTATATCAGGAAATCTGGCAGACGTACAAGGACGACGTAGAAAAGTATGGACGAAACACTACGGAGAAGAGAGTTCTCAGGCATATAATGGAAAAAGCGGCATACGAGAAAGACCGGATTACTATGGCCGGGTTTGGCAATTCAAATTATAAAAGCCGGGAAGTTGGGGAGGCCCTGCGCTCCCTCGATAAATCGAGGCTCATCCAACTGGTTTATCCAACCATCAGCACTCAACCTCCCCAGGATATTGATTTTACCAGAAAACCAAGATTGCAATTTTTAGATACGGGTTTGCTGAATAATATTTTAGGTATCCAGTCTCAATTGATCGGGCTCAATGATCTGAGCGATTTTTACCGGGGAAGAATCATGCAACATATTGTTTTTCAGCAATTACAGGCACAATTCACAGCTATTGGGATTAATTTTCATTTTTGGGTACGCGAAAAGGCAAACAGCAGTTCAGAGGTTGACCTGATTTACCCGCATGGGCCCTATTTAATTCCTGTCGAAGTCAAATCCGGGGCTCATGGTCGACTGAGGTCCCTGCATCAGTTCATCGACCACACCAATCATTCTTTTGCTGTCCGTTTATTGTCTAATACCCTGTCCGTTGAGAAAGTGGTAACCCCTCAGGGGAAGGCCTATAACCTGTTGAATTTACCCTGTTACCTGGCAACGCGAATCCCGCAATATGTCGATTGGCTGGTCCGGAGTGAGAATCAAGCTTATCGGTAACTGATAGCTCTCTTTATAAACAATACGGTTCCGTCTGCGTCTTAACCCTGTCCGTCTGAAGGCGGAATAAATGGTAAGGATGTAAAAATTAATATAATAAGAGATGAATATCGAGAAGGAATTGCAGGCAGCAAACGAACATTTTTATAGGGCACTTAACGCCATGTTCACAGGCGATCTGGAACCGATGACGGCCATCTGGTCTCACGGCGAGTATGTAACCGACATGGGGCCTTTCGGCGATCGTCTTACAGGCTGGAAAGCAGTACATGAAGAATTCGTGCTGGAAGCCGCTATGAAACTGGGTGGCAAAATTGTTTGCAAGGATTTGCACATTTATGCCGGAACAGATATGGGATATACGGTATGCGTTGAAGAAGGCGAAAATATGAGTGCGGAGGGGAAACCAGTATTTGTCAGTCATCGGGCCACAAATATTTTCCACCTTGAAAACGGACTATGGAAATTGGTTCATCATCAGACCGACCTTTCACCTCAGTTGGAGAAAGCCGTTTCAATATGAAAAACCTTAAACTTTAATACTGAACCGGAGGCTGGTCAACTGATCCGTTTTTTCCGGAACTTTGTGCGAAAGTTCCAGAATATTTATTCTCTATGAAAAAGATTATCCTCTTCTGCTGCCTGGCAGCTCTGATATCCTGCCAGAAAGAGGGCTCTGAATACACGGGCGATTCAGATTCCAGGGTACTGGTTGCAATTATGGAAAACGATCAGATGGTCATCGGATTCATGTACGACAGCCTTAACCGTCTCATCAGATCGGATAATTATGTCAATGATTCGGTCTATTACAGTGAAACCTATCAGTACGATGCGAAAAGCAGGATGTCGCGGCGGATTTATTCCGGATTCACCGAAACGTATGAATATGACAGGAGTGGGGATCTGATATCGGTCCTGCTCGTCTATCTGGCAGCCGACAAGGAATGGAAGACGGAATATCAGTATTCGCGTAACCGGATAAGCAAAGGCATCACCTATTACGATGGTGAAAAGAGGGGTTATATTGATTTTAAATACGATTCCAACGGCAACACCATCGAGCGGTCGGAGTATACCACTACGGAAGGCCAGGCAGATTTCCTGGATTCACAGTTCAGGCTGACCTTCGATGAGCAGCTGTGTCCCTTGAAAAATCCATATGTATATCCGGCCGATATCACGCTGAAAAACAATCCGGTATACTATTATCACTACCTGTCCGTGATGAGCAGTCCTCCAATAGAGTATCACTCCAGGTATGATTATGATTACGAAGGGTATCCGATCCGGGAATACCGCGGATCAAGGGTTTTAACCTATCACTACCAGGTTGATCAGAGCTTTTGACCGGCTTCGCGAGAAAATATCGTATATTAATTCGATTTTTGTGTTTGATTTAATGAAAGCCCCATGAGAAAAAGAGGATTTTTTCCGGCGATCCTGCTGCTGGCTGCAGGAATGGCGCTGGCCGGTTTAATGTCATTTCATCGTAGCTTTAATGCTCAACCTGCCTCGAACCCTGAAAAAGCAGAGGTCAATTACCAGAAATATTGTGCCGGATGCCACGGCGACAAACTGGAGAAATTTGCCGCCAAAAAATGGATGGATGAACAGGGCAACCAGTCAGCCGTGCGCAGCATAAGGGACGGCATTGAAGCCAGCGGCATGCCTTCTTTCCGCAGAACTTTTACAGATGCTGAAATTGAGGACCTTGCAGGCTATGTAAAAAAAGGGATCCCGGGGGATAAAAGCATACTCAGGCCGGCTGTGACACCCGGTGGCGTTGTGGAATCCGAGGTTCAGCGATTCGTTGTGGATACCGTTGTTTCGGACCTCGATGTGCCCTGGGGACTGGCCTTTCTGCCCGGAGGCGATCTGCTGATTACGGAACGTGCCGGTAAACTATACCGTTACTCAGGAGGCAGGCTGTCGGCTCCCATTGAAGGCCTGCCGCCACTAATGGCAACCGGACAGGGAGGATTGATGGATATCTGCCTTCATCCGGATTATGAAAAGAACGGCTGGATCTATTTTTCATATTCCGCTCCGGATCCCGGCAGCCCGAAAAAGATCGGGAATACGGCCATCATGCGGGCGCGGCTGCAGAACAACCAGCTCGTTGACCAACAAGTCATTTTCAAGGCATCTCCGGCTACTGACCGCGGGCATCATTTCGGGTGCAAACTCGCCTTTGACGGGAAGGGACATCTGTTTTTCGGCGTGGGCGACAGGGGGCAGCATTTCGATTTTCCGCAGAAACTGGATACTCACAACGGCAAAATCCACCGGATCAATGACGACGGTACCATTCCTGCCGACAATCCCTTTATTAATGTTCCCGGCGCCATGCCTTCCATTTACAGCTATGGTCACCGGAATCCCCAGGGCACCTGTGTGCATCCGGTCACGGGTGATATCTGGGAAACTGAGCACGGCCCGAGAGGAGGCGACGAAATCAACCTGATCAAACCCGGACTGAACTACGGATGGCCGGTGATCTCATACGGCATCAACTACGACGGGACCATTTTGACCGACCACACCGAAAAGGCCGGGCTCGAGCAGCCGGTTCATTACTGGACGCCTTCGATTGCCCCGTGCGGAATGATCTTTGTTACCGGGGACCGGTATCCTGGATGGAAAAACAACCTGCTGGTGGGATCTTTGCGTTTCGAATACCTGGAGAGGGTAGTGATCCATGATTATTCGGTGATCCACCACGAAAAGCTGATGGAAGGCATTGGCCGGGTGCGCAATGTGGTTATGAGCCCGGATGGGATTGTCTATGTTGCCATTGAAACACCAGGGAAAATACTCAGGCTGGTGCCGGTGGGTTAAGGCAAAAACCGCGAATGCTCCGATTATCAATTCTGCTGTTTTTTCTGATACAGGCGTCATGGATTGCCCGCTCGCAGGATACCCTGAAAATTCAGAAGTACGACAAAAAAGCTGATTCGGTTCATCTGCTGGAAACCGTCGAGGTGACTGCCTTCCAGCCTGGCGGTTCCCTGCGGACCATCCCGGGCAGCTTCAATGTTCTTTCCCGGGAAGACCTCCAGGCTAACGACGGCACCAGCCTGGCACACGCTCTGAACAGCGTCCCCGGTATCCTCATGCAGAGCGGAACCTTTTCCACCAGCCGGATTGTTATCCGGGGAATGGGGAGCCGGACCCCTTACAACACAAACCGTATCCGGACCTACCTGAACGACATTCCCCTTACTTCCACCGACGGGGTTTCAACTCCCGAGGAAATTGATCTTATCGGGCTTGACCGCCTCGAAGTGATAAAGGGGCCGGCCTCTGCCCTGTATGGTTCCGGATTGGGCGGGAATATTAATCTTCAAACACCTTTGCATCCCGGCAGCGGCCTTGTTGCCGGCTTGCAATACGGCAGCTTCAATACTGCAAAAGCCGGTCTTGCCGGTTCAGTCACACCTGGCCATTCCTACATCCACGGCAGTTTGAGAGACCTGGGCTCCAGCGGTTACCGTGAGAACAACCTGAACCGGCGTACATCCATGCTTGCCACGGCTCTGGTAGAACAGCCTCACTGGTCAATCAGGGCAACCGTGCTGCTGATCGACGTGTACAGCCAGATTCCCAGCTCATTGGGCCGTACCTTATTCGAAAACTCTCCACGAGCTGCAGCCCCTAACTGGGTAGCTGTCGGTGGGTATGAAAAGTACAAAAAGGCAATTACCGGCATCAGCTTCACAAACAAGCTGTCGGACCGCCTGGTAAACCGTCTTACCCTTTTCGGCCGGTGGAACGATGCGTATGAAAAACGTCCCTTCAACAACCTGGATGACCGGTCGGCCGGCGGGGGTCTCCGGAACCGGTTGTCATTCCGGACCGGAAAAACCGACTGGATACTGGGGACCGAACTGATCTTTGAACAATATGATTGGAAACTCGACATCGATCAGGTTTTGATAAATCATAACAGCGAAAGCCGGATCCAGTCCAACTTTTTTGGAATGGTTTATTACCGGCCGGTAAGGACTGTGAACATTTCGGTGGCAGGAGCATTGAACCGGGTAAACTACCGCCTTCGCGACCGGTATGCCCCAAATGGCGATCAGTCGGGAATCCGAAAATTTCCCCTGATTTTTTCACCGAGGCTGGGCATCAATTGGGCACCTGCGGAGCCATTCAGCGTTTATTTTTCCACAGGTCACGGTTTTTCTCACCCCTCGCCGGAAGAAACGCTGTTGCCCGCAGGGGAGGTGAATCCGGGAATCAGGCCTGAACAGGGTTTCCAATCCGAACTGGGAACAAGGTTAAACCTCCTGGGTGGAATTCTTTCAGCCGATCTGGCCATTTACCGGATCGAACTCAAGGACCTGCTCACCACCAAAAGGATAACGGAGGATATTTTCACAGGAATAAATGCCGGCAGAACCCTTCACCAGGGTGTGGAAATACGGCTGGAATCAAGGATTTTCAACCGTCCGGCATTCCCCGGAAACCTGGTTGCAGCGGTCAGTTATACCCGTTCCGTCAACCGTTTCATCGATTTCTCAGACGACGGGATAACCTACGACGGAAACCTTCTTCCCGGAATACCTGATCAATCAATGGTTCTTCAATTTACCTGGAAACCGCTGGTAAAAATGAAAGTTGCGCTGGATACAGGCTATACCGGTAATCAGTTTCTTACAGACCATAATACCGATATATACCCGGGCTATTGGCTCACCAACCTGAAATGGTCTTTTGATGTCGATAGTAAAAAAGCCGGTTATCTGACATGTTACATCGGAATCAATAACGTGTCCGATACACATTATGCGTCCATGCTGGTGATCAATGCCCTGGCGACAGGGTCATCCGAACCGCGGTATTTTTATCCGGGCCTGCCACGTCATGGTTATTTCGGACTGCAATACACCATTAGGGGGGTAGGGAAATAGCCCGGGGGAATGTCATGTCATTCCTGCGATGAAGTAGAGTCCGGGAAGGATGAAAAAACGTGGCAATTATCTATCATTGCGGAATTAAAAACTAATTCAATTGAGATATCTACTAATCCTGATATTGGCTTTGGCGGTTCAGCCGGGATGGTCGCAGGTCCAGTCGGAATGGCGCGGCATCGGACGTACCGGGATATACAATGAATCCGGTCTCATGAAGGAGTGGCCGGAAGGCGGTCCGGAAAAAGTATGGGTTGCCGGTGACCTTGGTACCGGGTATTCCTCACCGGCATTTGGTGAACAATACATTTATGTAACCGGCCGCATGGATGCCGACGATATGCTTACCGCACTGGATTTCAATGGAAACCAGGTGTGGCAAATGAGATTCGGCCGGGCATGGAACGGCTCTTTTGAAGAGACGCGAACCACCCCAACCCTCGACAATGGTAAATTGTATATGATCAGCGGGATGGGTGAAGTTGCCTGTCACGATGCAAAAACCGGTCAGAGGATCTGGTATCGGGATGTGTATTCCGAATTTTCAGGCGTATGCAATCTTTACGGAGTGGCTGAGTCGCCGCTGATCGTGGGCGACAAGGTGTTTTACACTCCCGGCGGAAACGAAACCAGCATGGTTGCCTTAAATAAAAACAACGGCGAAGTGATCTGGAAAACCCGGAGCCTGGCCGATTCGGCTGCCTATGTTTCGCCGCTGTATGTAAAACACAACAATCAGGAAATGATCATAAACCTGATGGGTAATATTCTGTTCGGGGTGGATCCGGCCAATGGCAACATTCTTTGGGAGTTCGATTATCTGGATTTGAAGGGTCCGGTTGTAAATCTATATTTAAAAGTGACCAACTGCAATACGCCACTTTACCACAATGGGGAGTTATTCGTGGCCAAAGGATACAACCATCCCTCGGCCATGTTCACGCTCAATGAAGCCGGCAACGGGATCACCCTGAAATGGACCAACACGCTGCTCGACACTCATTTTGGCGGCAACGTATTGATCGGCGGATACCTATACGGCTCAACCTGGGTTAATAACAGCAACGGCAACTGGGCATGCATCGGCT
>MEOR01000031.1:13033-21187 GCA_001769295.1 Bacteroidetes bacterium GWF2_49_14
TTATCGCAGCCGATTCCATGTTATATTTATACGATGAAAAGAAGGGCCAGCTGGCCCTGGTTCGTCCGGATCCGAAAAAGTTTGACCTGGTCTCCTCCTTCCGGATTGAGGATGGAAACGGCCCTCACTGGGCGCACCCTGTAATACGCAACGGCAGGATTTATGTGCGGCACGGGGACAAATTGATCGCGTACCTACTTCGAAAATGAAATTCTATTTGTAGACAAAGGTTTGATGATTATTTCAGAAGACTGAGTACTGCAAGATGATTGATCCTACCTGTAACCTGTAAATTCGAATTCATCCAGTATAAGAACTATTGAAAACACGCTTCCAACACCAAGTTCACTCTCAACAGATATTTCCCCACCTTGTGCCTCAATAAACTCTTTACTGATTGCTAATCCAAGCCCGGTACCTTCCATTTTTGTTCCTGGCACAGTAAAATACCGGTCAAATACACGACTAATATATTGTGATTCAATACCTCGACCGAAATCTCTTATGTCTATTTTTACTTTATTCTTCATTCTTAAAGCAGAAATCGCTATTCTGGAATTATCGCCGGAGTAACGAATAGCGTTCGAAATTATATTCGTAATTACCCATGCTGTTTTTTCTTTGTCAGCAATTACTTTTGGTAAATCTAATGGGAAATCAATTTCAAAAGCAATGTTTTTTTGATTTGTAGCTGTTTTACTGATATTAATGGCATATTGCAAAATATCTTTAAGATTAACCGGCATGATATTCAATTGAATATTTCCGGTTTCAACTTGTGCCAGGTTCAGTAGTTCAGATGTAATCTTTAATAAGTTATTTGTGTCTTCTTCACAACTTTTAACTAATTCATGTTGCTCCTGATTAAGCGTTCCCGTCTTTTCATTTTCCAATAATTGCAAGCTGAATTTTATAGCCGACAGAGGAGTTTTTAGCTCATGTGAAACTGTTGCAATGAAATTTGTTTTTGCCAAATCAAGTTCCATGTACTTAGTTACATTTTTGAGAATTACCACATAACCCATTAAATGTTCTTTTATGTCATTGTGATGGGCTAATGATATTTCTTGAATTTCTTTTTCATAGTAAATATCTTCTCCTTTTATATCTAAACGTATTCGTTTAGCAGGGGCATCCTTTGATGGAATAATAGTATTGCTGGAACCATCAATAATAATTTGACTGATTAAAACATTCCCGGATGCAATCTCAAGAATATTTGACCCAATTAATTCATGATAGCTCAACCCTGACACTTTTAAAAACTCATCATTTACCAAATTGACTATCATTGTTGAATCAAAGCCAATAATTGGATAATGTATCTTGTTAATTAATGTTTCCGTTATTTTTCTTTCGGTGAGTATTTTTGCAACGCTGCTTTTATTGTATTCCTCCAGTTTGCTTGCCATCGTGTTAAACGATACGGCCAATTCCCCAAGCTCATTATGGCCCTCGAAATTTACTCTTTGGGAATAATTATTAGCTGCAATTTGTCTGATGCTGATAATTAATTGTTGTATGGGATTTGAAATATTTCCCGGAAGTTTAAGGAATAAAATTAATGCGATCAGGAAACAAAAAAGACTTAAGGTACTAATTAATAGAATTGACTTTTTTGATATTTTGTCTGCAAGGGTATTTTTTAATTCAATTGCATTCAAATTTATATGCATTATTTCAAATAGGGTTGATCGCAAGTTGGCCATTACTGCCTCATCTGATAGGTTCCTTTTCAATAAATAGAAGTTGTCAGACAGACTTTGGGTCAGTTCTTTTTCCCCAATCTCAGTTATATTTGATTTTTGCTTGGAAAGATATTTTTCAAAGGTCTTTAATGCCTCTTTATTTTCCTCAATTTCCGACAATGCTTTTAACATGTCCTTAGTATAGCCAATTGTTTCTTTGTTGTCTTTTAAAATATTTTCTGAAGCAGTTGATAATGAGTTGATTTGATCAATACTTAAAAATGCCAATAGAATTATTAAAGTAAACAAAAAACCAATTCCAAGATTTAGTTTAGTCTTGATATTCATATTATTGAATTATGAGCATTCTTACAATGACATTTTTTAAGGTTTTAATCAATTGAACAAAATTACACTACTTTTGGTTTCGTACCAAAAAAAACTGTTCTGAACAAAATCAGGATTGGTATAATTTCCAATCTGCCTGCCCACATTTGAATGATATAGGTAATTTCAAGAGTTGGTGACATAGCTGGATTTGTAATTCCACATGACAATCCAACAGTTCCTTGTGCTGAAGCTGATTCAAATAATGCGTCAGATATTGAATACTCTGGTCCCATTAGATAGAATGTTATGAATGTAGAAGCCATTACAAAAATGAGGTAAATAAATGAAAAAGTGGCTGTTGATGCGAGTTCCTTGTTCATTTCATCTGGTAAAAAGCGCCTATTATTGAATTTTACAACTTTTATTGTGTTCTCAGACGAAAAAAACCTGTTTAAATGCCAGAACAATCCTTTAAAAATCAGCAATACTCTAATTATCTTAATTCCCCCTACCGTTGCACCAGCTGCTCCACCCACAATCATTGCGCCCATAACGATAAACACAATAGATGCTGCATCCCAGGTATGTACATCTGAAGTCTGCCATCCGGTTGTTGTTAATGCACTAATAAACTGAAAGAATCCTATTCGGTAAGGTTCTGATATTACTCCTGACTTCAACAGCATGAAGGAAAGTATGATGCCCCCAAAAATACATGCGACTAGAATGGAACGAGTCTGTAGATTCTTCCAAAACTGGTTGTATTCTTTGTCATGAAAAACTCTGAAGTAGAATGGTAGCGACAGGGCTCCCAGTATCATTGGGAGCAAGTATAAAATATCCATTGCTTGGGAATGATATCCAGCAATACTATCATCAAGTGTGCTGAATCCACCGGTCGACTGACCTGTCATAGCATGGTTAATCGAATCAAAAATAATCTCAGTAATATTATATTCCGGTAGAATCAAATAAGTCCCGATTACCAGATAGATGAAACTGAAAATAGTAACTCCCAAATATATTTTCCAAATAGAACGTGCTGTTTCTATTATTGTAGGTCGTAATCGTTCACCTGAGGATTCTGCTCCATATAACAGAAAAGCAACTTTCCCACTCGATTGAGAAAGAATCGCTAATGCAAGAACAATGAATCCGGCTCCGCCAATCCATTGCGAGAATGAGCGATAAAAAAGTAACCCTTTCCCTATGGAGGGTTCGTGAATAGCCATAGTCAGCCCGGTAGTTGTAAAACCGCTCATGCTTTCAAAAACTGCATGCAGAGGGTTCTTGAAATAGAAAATGCTCGACTGATAATCTGCAAACGAGGGAACGAATTGTTGGGCAATTTCTTTTGGGGTAATAAAGGCAATGATGATGAACGGCAAGGCTCCCATGACAGCTACGGACAGCCATCCCATTGCTGCAATAATTAATGCGTGGCGATTTAAAGGTTCAACGGTTATTTTTATTTTTTTATAAAGCAAAAATCCGACTACGTAGCAAATCAGCCCTGAGAGCAAGAATCCGGATGCCGAATATAATTCAGAATAAATTAGTGACACCAGTAATGGTACAACCATTGTATAGCCTAATATAATCAGTAAACCTCCAATTTGCCGAAATATCATTTTGAAAGTGCTGAACTTAGAATTTTGTGATAAATTCATTGGATTCCTGCATTTTTAATTAATTGAAAAAGGACATAACTTCCTTAGTGCTTTCTGGTATTGAACAGACAAAAACAGTATCATTCGCCTTTAGTTCAAAACTGCCAAGTGTTATATATCCTTTGCCATCTCTAATTACGCCACTAATTATTGCATTTTCAGGAAATATTAGTTCTTTAATGGGCTTATTGATTATTTTTGAATTTTCTTTAACAATCAATTCCTGAATCTCGACATTAATTCCATGGAGTTGAGTGAGAACTCTTCCTTTTAGTATGTGGCGAAACACAAAATTCGCTGCGGCCATTTTCTTATTTATCAAAGTATCAACTCCCAACTTATGCGAATAGTCGAACAGACCTATATTTTCAACCATGGCAATGGTTTTTTTCACACCCAGGTCTTTGGCCAGCAAACAGGAAAATATATTTGTTTCAGCACTTCCGGTTACGGCTATAACAGCATCGAAATTTGATATACCTTCTTCTTCAAGTAAACCAACATCAGCACCATCCCCGCAAACATACTGTACATTTGGAATGGTTTTTGCGAGATAATTGCACTTTTCTAAGTTCTTTTCAATCAATTTAATATTGTAGTATTTGCCGAGTCTCAATGCAATATATTTTCCTGTTTTGCTCCCCCCGATAACTAAAATATTTTTTATTTGTATGATTTTTTTCCCTGCATATTCAAGTACTTTATCCTTACCTCTATCCGTAGCTACAAAATACAGCAAGTCTCCTTTTAATACCTGCAGATCACCAGTTGGGATTATCGTTTTTTCATTACGCAAAACAGCTGCAATCATGAAAGAACTGTTTGATAATAAGGGAGCTGATTCTGCTACCGATTTATTCACAATCGGTGCATCATCCTCAACGCGTACCCCTATCATATATAAGTCTTTTTTGTAAAGATTAAATACTTCTGTCAGCACAGGAGATTTTAGTAGATATTTTACTTCACGAGCGGCAAGTGATTCGGGCGAAACGAGTTCGTCAACACCCAATTCGCGTAAATCAAGCATGTCCTTATCAACTAAATATTCCATATTGTTGATTCGGGCAATGGTGAATTTTGCTCCCAGCTTCTTGCCTATTAAACAGGTAGCAATATTTGTAGACTCAACAGAGGTTACAGCTATTAAAAGGTCTGCGTTTTGTACGCCTGCTTCATTTAGTACCTTGTAGCTCATTGAATCGCCCAGTGCGGTTGCAATTCCTAATTTATTTTCAACCAAGGCAAGTTTATCACTTTGCTTGTCTATTAATGTAATATCCTGATACTCTTTTTCCAATAATTGTGCAAGATAAAATCCGACTTCTCCGTCGCCAGCAATAATTATTTTCATTTCACTTACCGTTTTTAGTTTTCTAAAATTGTTTTTATATAAACAGACCGGAGGGGTTCTGGCATTAAACTGAGATTTTCCTTTAAAGTCTTAGGATTCTTAAGCTCTTCGTATATTTTGCAAAATGGTTGAGTGTGTCATAGTCGGATTTCAATACTGTCTTTTTGACGTCAGTAAAGGCATCCGGAAACCATTGATCCAGTGTGCTTTGAATTCTCGATTCCATATTCTGAGTTTTTAAGTATTAAAGAATTGTAATGCCCGATACAAATCTTTATCCAGAAATCCTCAACTGAGCTGATGCTTCTGTATATTAGAAGGTTAATGGATTATCGCAGGTTGTTTTAAACAAAAAACCCTTTCAGAATGAAAGGGTTTGCATTAGCGATATGAAAGGGGGTTAGTCAATTTTGTAT
Source organism: Bacteroidetes bacterium GWF2_49_14 (assembly GCA_001769295.1). Classification (GTDB taxonomy): domain Bacteria; phylum Bacteroidota; class Bacteroidia; order Bacteroidales; family UBA12481; genus UBA12481. The sequence goes on from MEOR01000031.1 coordinate 18,492, forward strand.
TCTGATAACTTCCTGTAAAGGGTGGTAAGAGCTATGCCCAGCAACTCAGCTGTTTTGGTTTTATTCCCATTGGTATAGTTTAATATTTTTTGAATATGATTTTTTTCGGCATGTGACAATTCAAAGGAAGGAATTACTTTGTTTTTAGAAATAGAGATTGCATTTTGTTTGATTTCCACCGGTAACATGTCAGTAGAAATTACTAAATCATCTGCAAGAATTACACACCTTTCAATCACATTTCTTAATTCACGAATATTTCCTTTCCATTGATATTGTTTTAAAACACAAATGCAGTCATCTGAAAATCCTTCAATTCTCTTGTTGGCTTTTGATGCAAATAATTTTAAAAAGTGATCAGCAAAAAGTTCAATGTCGATAACTCGCTCCCGTAAGGCTGGTAAAGCAATTTGAAAAGCTGAAATCCTGTAATACAGATCTTCTCTAAAACTCCCTGATTCTATTTTTTCATTCAAATCCCGGTTTGTGGCAGCGATTATGCGTACATCTATTTTTGTGGGTTTACTTTCGCCAACTTTAAAAAATTCGCCTGTTTCAATCACTCTAAGCAGTTTGGCTTGCAGGTCTAATGCCAGTTCACCAATTTCATCAAGAAAAATCGTGCCATTGGTTGCTTCAGAAAATAACCCTTTATGGTCGGTAGTTGCTCCTGTAAATGAACCTGCTTTATGCCCGAAAAACTCGCTCTCTAACAATTCTTTACTGAAAGCAGAACAGTTAATTGCAACAAAGTTTTTGTTTCTCCTGTTACTCCCCTGATGAATTGCTTGGGAAAATACTTCTTTTCCTGTTCCGGTTTCACCGGTAAGTAAAACGGTTGTATCGCTTACTGCCACTTTTTTTGCTAGTTCAATTGATTTTTTTATTTGTTTTGATCTTCCGATAATACTGTCAAAGGAGTATTTGTCGACAAGTTGTTTCTCTAATTGCTTAACGCGTTTTGTGAGCTCAACTTTTTCAAATGCTCTGATGACCAAAGGAATGATTTTATTATTGTCGTCGCCTTTGGTTATATAATCAAAAGCTCCGTTTTTAATAGCTTGAACACTATCAGGAATATTGCCATAGGCCGTGAGCAGAATTATTTCTACTAACGGGTATCTGTTTTTAAGTTCTTTTGATAGCTCCACTCCATTTCCATCGGGCAATTTTACATCACAAATGATAATGTCAATATCAAACTGCTCCATTTTTTTTAATGCTGTTTTGCAGTTTTCGGCTTGATGCACTTCGAATCCTTCGTAGCTAATGATCTTTGCAAGCAGATTTCTTAGCTTTTCTTCATCATCTATGATTAAAATATTCTTCAAAATGGTTGATATTATCAATACAAACTTAGAAATTATCACAGAGTTGGCAAAAATGAATCAGGGCTTTAGCGACAATCCTCCCTTTCTAAAAGTATTTCGTTATTTTATTTTCGAAAATGATATCCTGTTTATAGACAAAGGTTTGATGATTATTTCAGAAGAATTCTTGATTTCTTTTACGTCATATTTAATATCAGAATGATCAAGATAGGTTCTGCTTAATTTATCTGGAGCATAAAGCGTCTCCATTTGATCTGATTTATAACCTGAAGGTAGGATAAGTATCAGATTGGCACCAAGGTCTCCTGAATTCACCACGTTTAATACGATGCCCGCATCGGTTTCACAGGCAAGAATTTTAACCAGCTTATTGTCGCTTTTCACCTCTGATTTCAGGGGATATTTATCGGGAAAATCTTTGTAAAACTTAAATACCTCACCAGCGGGAGATTTCCAGACACCTTCTTTGCTGCATTCAATGATATTGCCACCCCAGGTATTCGCACAATTATTGAAATTAGCGAGATGAAATGCTCCTCCCAGAAACATATAATCCAGTATAGTATTGGCCGTGCTCAACCCGTAGAACCACCGGATTTGTCTATACCCCAAGGCGCATTCATATTTGTTCCAGACATTCCAATCGTGCTGCATAGGCACGTTGGAATCGGAAAAAGGTTCAGTAACATCTTCATCAGCTAACCATTCAGTGTTCACAGGTTGAATGTGGGTACTGTTTTTCCGGTTATAATCGTCAAGAATCAGCAGAAGTTTTTGAATGTACTCAACCGATCTTTCCCTGGTAATTACGAAGTCAACCTGTTTACCTGCAATCTCCAGCATTTGCGGCAGCCATTCCAGATCGTAAGGGAACGAATAATTATCCATCATGATCCTGATCCCCGGATCGACTTCACGCATGGCTGTCGCGTATCTGCCTACCTGCCGGGCATACTGCAATGCCGACCATTTCCTGCCGTTTTCATTATCCATTTCCCAGTATACTACTTTCCCGGTTCTTTGTACACCATTTTCCTTTCGTAACCTGCCCATAGAAGATTCGTCCGGGCCGTTGCAGTAAGCTACCAGTCCGGCTGCATCGAAGGGGCTGGCGGTCATCATATTTATGGTGATCTGAGGCTTGCTGCCGATCATCCCGCACAAAGTGAGAAATTCATCAATACCCACATCGTTTGGCTCCAGGTCTCCCCAAAAGTAGCTTACCTCCGGAGTTCTTTGATTTCTGGGACCAATACCGTCCTGCCAACGATGAAAGCTTGCAAAGCACCCGCCCGGAAACCGTATGATCGGGGGTCCGATTTCCTTCAGCGCCTCAACCGTTTCTTTACGCCAGCCATTCATGTT
>MEOR01000031.1:21306-43643 GCA_001769295.1 Bacteroidetes bacterium GWF2_49_14
GAGTGGAAGCGAATTCCAGTTTTTTAGCGAAAAGGGTATCTTTCGTTTCCTCACTGACAAAGCAGACAGTTACTGTTTTTGTTTGCAAAAGTTCCTTGTATACAGGAGGATATCCATCGAGGGACGGCGAGGATTTTTGCCCCCAGCCTGAATAGTACCCTCCGAAAAGCGAAAAACGGTAAGTCCTTCCCTGCTCAATGTAAACTCCCTTTTGTTTAATTCCACTAACCGATCCATCTGATTCATTACTAAGGATCAATGAATTAAACCCAATGTGAGACTCTTCTCCCTGTGTTCTTTTCAGGTCCGGTTCAATCGGATTGATCAGTTCCCAATCATATTCTTCATAACCGCTATGCCAAAAAGGGGCATTCTTGTTGTAATTTTCTTTGTCCATCTGAAGCCATCCCCATACCGGTGTTGTAAAAGGGGGAATATCTTTCTGGAAAGTGCGGTTGTATATCATTTCCGACCACATTCCATCAACCTCCCGGCCAATGCCACTCTCGATAAAATTGCCTGTAATTAATCTGCTTATCGGGATTCCTGAAGTCCTTTCGGCAAAAACCTTGATAGGTATGGGTTGCTGCGCTGAGATGGTATTGTGAAAACCCGGGATCAGGCAGAAAATCACACAGAACAGAGTAGATACTCTTTTATGAAAATGGTTCGTTGAATAGGTTTTCATCACCATGTTTCGTAAGATTTCACACATTGATGATTTTGTTTTAAGGGGTAAAACCGGAGGGTTTATTATTCGACCCGTATACTTTTCTGATATAATAATTCCGGATCGAGATCAGCTTCATTGTTCCATTCAATGGTATCAAAACTAGTCCTTACGGTCTTAAATAAGCTGACATCTTTTAGTTCCTGAAAAAGGCCAAGGTCAAAATATGGTTTCATATCGAACTGCCTTTTCTCACCGTTCTCAAAAGTCAGGAGCAACAAGTAATCGTCCAAAGGTCTTACATCTCTAATTGCCAGATACATGTTTATTTATTTTAAAGGTTCGATTTGGAAAGGCTTCTCGCCATTAAGGCATAATTCCCAATCTGCCCACAACTCGTCTTTATGAATTTCCATCCAGGCCTGAATCAACCTCAGTTGACGAACAGGCATCTGTCCATCCATGATTTCACAATCCAGTATCTTTATGGTAATTACGTGATCCTGGAAATATGCATGGATATGAGGTGGATTATGCTCCTTAGGAGAATAGTACATCCTGATAATAATACCGAAAAACATTGCGATTGTTGGCATATCCAATCATTTTCAACAAAGATACATATAAAACATCCGAAACAGGAAAGCAGTGAATTATACAAGTCTTTACCATTATTATGTAACATTTTTTTCCGGCGAGCGCTTAAATTGCAAGGTTTAATACAATAAATCCGAAACAGAACATGTGGTTTTCCAAATCAGCAGAAGAAGTTTTAAAGGAACTAAGTGCAGATCCGGTTGATGGCCTGTCTGACGAAGAAGCCTTAACCAGACTGGAGAAATCCGGTCTGAACAAATTACTGGCTAAGAAAAAGAAAAGCGTACTCCTGATGTATGTGGGCCAGCTTAAAAACTGGCTGATTTATATCCTGCTGGGAGCGGTGGTTATTACCATTTTTATGGGGGAGTATGTCGATGCAGGAATAATTTTATTGGTTATAAATATCAATGCTTTACTGGGTGTTGTTCAGGAAGTGAAAGCCGGAAAAGCGATTGAAGCCCTGCAGAAACTAACATTCCCCAGGGCACTCGTTCGCAGAAACGGAGTAGTTAAGGAGATTGATTCTGAAAAGATTGTTCCCGGAGATATTCTTTTTCTTGATGGGGGAAGAATCATTTCCGCAGATATTCGCCTGGTTGAATCTATTAATCTTCAGGTGAATGAATCCTCATTAACAGGCGAATCAGTTCCATCAAAAAAAGACGCTTCCCTTATTCACCCTGATCTGAAAACCGCCCTGGGAGACCGGTTAAACTTAGGTTTTATGTCGACGATCATTACCAGTGGAAGAGGGTCCGGGGTGGTAGTGGGAACAGGTATGAATACCGAAATTGGTAAAATCGCTTCTATCATTAACACGGAGGTCAAGTCGAGAACCCCATTGGAAATCCGGTTGGATAAACTGGGGAAAAACTTAGGGATCATTGCAATTGTAATTTGCGTGTTGATTTTTATCATTGCAATATTTCAGGGAAGGGATTTGTCTGAAATGTTCCTGATGTCGGTTTCCCTCGCTGTTGCCGCCATACCCGAAGGACTGGCCGCAATCGTGGCAGTCGTGCTGGCTATAGGCGTAACCAACCTTTCGAAAAAAAACGCCATCATTAAAAAACTATCCGCTGTTGAAACCCTGGGTTCGCTGAATATAATCTGTTCCGATAAAACCGGCACCTTAACGCAAAATAGGATGACGGTTACAAGCTGCTTCACCCTTGAAGGCCTCGTGAACGTCGGAATGGAGGGTACGACTTCAGAAGAATTAAAATTTCTGGCAAAAGCCATGATCCTTAGCTCGGATGCAACCTATAACAATGGGGAAGGGACCGGAGATCCAACGGAAATAGCCTTGCTCGTCATTGGCGACAAGCTGGGAATTGACCGGAAAACCCTGCAAAACAGCAGCAGGCGTATCGATGAATCAGCATTTGATTCTGACCGCAAGTTAATGTCAACACTTGTTGAAGAAAACGAGAAGTTTTTTGTTTATACGAAAGGTGCCATCGGAAACCTGATTGAAATCTGCACTCAGGTTTTAGAAGGAGGAAAGACGATTCCCTTTACCGAGGCTCATAGAAAGAAATATCTGGATGAAGCGGTTAATATGTCTGACCAGGCTCTGCGCACCCTTGGAGCAGCCTATAAGCCGGTAAAGGGAAAAATTGAGCCTTCAGAAATGGAGAAAGACCTGATTCTTGTTGGCCTGGTGGGAATGATCGACCCGCCGAGGGCAGAAGTTAAGGACTCTATTCTAAAAGCAAAAAAAGCCGGGGTTACAACGCTCATGATTACCGGTGACCATAAGAATACCGCCTTCGCCATTGCCCGTCAGCTGGGAATCGCAGAAAAAATAGAGCAAACTATTACCGGGCAGGAAATCGATGAGCTTACCGACCTGGAATTCGCAGATCAGATTAACAATTATTATGTTTTTGCGCGAGTCTCCCCCGAACATAAAGTAAAAATTGTGCGGGCACTGAAATTGCAGGGCAACATCGTTTCCATGACGGGCGACGGGGTCAACGATGCCCCATCACTAAACACTGCCGATATTGGAGTTGCGATGGGTATTACAGGCACCGATGTTGCCAAAAGCGCTTCGGACATGATCCTTACGGATGATAATTTTTCAACCATTGTTTCAGCCATCGAACAGGGAAGAAATATTTACAATAACATTAAAAAGTCCGTAATATTTCTGATCACCTGTAATCTCGGTGAAGTGATTACCATAGTCGCGGCACTGATTATTGGCTGGAAAGCCCCATTGATTGCCACGCAACTTTTATGGATAAACCTGATCACCGATTCCCTTCCTGCGATAGCACTGGGAATGGATCCGGGAAACGCGGATGTGATGAAAGAAAAGCCACGACCTTCAAAAGAGAGTTTCTTTGCGAACGGCGCCGGCATACAGGTTTTGCTCGGGGGATTTCTAATCGGAATGTTAACGATCACTGCTTACATTTTGGGATATTACGAGAAGGGATACACCCCATTTGATAAGGAGGTACCACAAAACACAATAGAATATGCCCGTACCATGGCTTTCATGGTGTTGGTGGTTTGTCAGCTGGTTTATTCACTGGCCCTGAGGAATGAACGGAAATCCATTTTCAGGATTGGAATCTTTTCAAATAAATACCTTGTGGGAGCCATTCTGGCAGGCCTGGCCCTTCAACTGGTTGTGGTTGGAATACCGGCAATACAAAGTGCATTTCATTTGCAGATGCCTGATATCAGGGCATGGGGAATTATTTTTGCACTGGGAATTACTCCCTTGGTTTTAAATGAGGTTATTAAGCTGTTTTTCAAAGTTTCGAAAAAGGCCGGGTGAGAACCATGTGAATCATCAATCAGAAATGACTATTTTGTTATTTTTGATTAACGGTATGAGCAACAATCGCTTTTGTAATACAAAGCTCTCAGGAGCATCAGGCACAACCACCGTTGAGATGTTCTTCCTGGTTGTCCTGTTCAGTATCCTGTCATCATTTGAAGCCATTGCACAAGCCGATCTGCATTTTGATATTTTCCAGCAGGAGGATGGACTGCCAAACAACCAGGTCCAGTGTATTTATCAGGATTCAAAAGGCTGGATGTGGATAGGTACATCACAGGGGTTAAGCCGTTTCGACGGCTATGCTTTTCATAACATACTTCCAAATCCCGCTGATCCTGCAAGCTTGCATGGCAACCTCATCCGGGTCATCAGGGAGGACCGGAAAGGGAACCTCCTGGTAGGTACCGAAAATGGCGGGCTGAATATTTACGACCGGAATAAGGAACGGTTCTCTCATCCGTTGGATACCTGCAAGGAACTGAACTATGGAAATTTTTCAGTTAATGACATCAAGGAGGATGCTTCAGGAAATCTTTGGGCCGGAACGGATTTTGGGATTATTGTAATGGACACCATGGGGAAGGCCCGATTACTCAATCCCATGCTAAATCCGGGTTCCGAAGAGTTTACCGGTAGCTATATCAGGATAATCCAGTTTGATCGAAAGGGAGATCTGTGGATCGGAACGGACAATGGGGTTTTTATCTATCATCTGGCCGGCCAGTTTATTGAGCAGTTACATCTTCCCTATACGGAAAATCAAAATCGTGAAATATGGGAAATATATCTTGATTCAGATGGCGACCTATGGATCGGAACCTATGCTTCAGGGCTTTTTACCGTCGACCCGAGGACGATGGAGATAAAAAATATCGCACTGGATCCGGCAGAAGCCAGGACGGAAACGGTCCGCTCTATATCAGAGGGATTATTTGGTGAGTTTTGGATCGGGACCCGTGGAGGGTTATACAAGTATTCAAAAGTCTTGGGAGTGACCGGTTTCTACCGCCATGACGAAAGAGAAGCGCACAGCCTTTCGAATAATTCGGTGCTGTCCGTCTTCCAGGATTCCAAAGGTGAAATCTGGATCGGGACACGAAAGGGTCTGAACCTGCTGGCAAAAAGAAAACAGGTATTTCGAAATTTCGGTACTCTTCCAGGAAATAATCACTACCTGAACAGCTCAATCGTTTATCAGTTCTGGATCGATCCCGATAGCCATATCTGGATCGGAACCGAAGACGGAGGTATCAATATTTATGATCCTGCAAAGGGTACTTATGAGTATATCACCACCAGCATGAAAAACGGTTACGCTATCTCGCAAAACTGCATAAAATCTTTTCTTGATGATGCTAACGGGAATGTTTGGGTTGGAACATTCCTGGGTGGGGTGGATGTTATTAATCTGTCTACACGAAAAGTTACCCGGAACCGCTATAATCCCGATTTACCGGGTTCCCTGTCGGATAACCGGGTTTGGGATATCTGTTCCGACAAGCACAAAAACATCTGGGTCGTCACCTCCAGGGGGCTCGATAAATACCTGCCCCAAACCAATAGCTTCAGCCATTACCCTCAGGTCAACGGCAAGGAAATGTTGTTATGGATCGACTGTGATTCACGTGGTAATTTATGGATGGGAAGCTCGGATGAAATTATTGTTTTCAATCCCGATGACTCCTCAATCATCCGCTTCCATGAGTCTACCCAATCCATGCTGGAAGATTCGGGAAAAAGAATCTGGATTGCTACTTCCGATAAAGGAATCGCTTTATACCAGCAGGAAACGGGTCCGTTGAAGTATTATAATGAAAGTCACGGTTTGAGTAATAACCATGCACTGTGCATCCTGGAGGACGGCGAAAACCAACTATGGGTCAGCACAACCAATGGTCTCTCGAGATTTAATCCGGAAATGGAACTGTTCCAGAATTTTACCAGCATGGACGGGTTGGGAAGCAACCAGTTCTGTTACGGAGCAGCACGTAAAATGCCGGATGGTAAACTGCTCTTTGGTACCGTTTCGGGTTTCAACCTTTTCGATCCTTCCGAAATTGTTCTGGAGGATAATGATGTGTCTCTGGTATTTACCGAGCTTAAGATATTCAATAAGTCCGTTCGGGTGTCGGATGAAAAAAATGCAGTCCTGCGGCAGAGTATCTCCGAAACCGATGAGCTGGTACTGAACTGGAGCCAGAATGTGTTTACAATTGAATTTGCGGCACTGAATTACGTCAACAGCGAAAACAACCTCTATTCATACAAACTGGAAGGATTTAACAAAGAGTGGACGGATCCGGCCAAATACCGGTCGGCGACCTATACAAACCTAAACCCCGGGGATTATACCCTGCGTGTTAAAAGGGTTGTTTACGGAAATCCGGAGGGCGGCAGGGAGCTCAAACTTGACCTGACCATCCTTCCACCCTATTGGAAAACACTCTGGTTCCTGGGAATAATCATCCTGCTAATATTGGTTTCGATATATGTATTGGTGATTTTCTACAATAATCGCGAAAAGATAAAGAATCAGCTGGTGAATGAACGTGTGAATGCACGTAGGTTGCATGAACTGGATATGCTAAAAATCCGGTTTTTTACGAATATTTCCCATGAAATCAGAACCCCGTTGTCTTTGATTCTCGGTCCCCTCGAAAAGATGCTCAATAAGAAGGTGGATGAAAATGAAATTGGCGAAAACCTTAAGCTCATGCACCGGAATGCCATCAATCTGAATAAACTGGTAAATCAATTACTGGATTTCAGGAAACTTCAGACCGGCAATTTAAAGATGCATGAAACCGAATCCGATCTGGTTGAGTTTATCAGAAACATTGTTAATTCTTTCAACGATTTTGCCATTGAAAAGCAGGTCAGGCTCAAATTCGTGACTCTGAAAAAGAGATTGTTTGTGAGTTTCGATCCCGATATCATCGAGAAAGTACTGAACAACCTCCTATCCAATGCCTTTAAGTTTACAGAATCAGGAGAAAGCATTACGGTTAATCTTTCCCTGATATTCGACAGGAATGAGGATGATTTTTCGGAAGGAGGAAGAGAAAAACAGTTTGTTGAAATTAGTGTCAAGGATACCGGTGCGGGCATTGCGGAAAGTAGCCTCAACAAGATCTTTAACCGATTTTTTCAGGCCGGCAGCGAAAATCACCATTCAGGGGTAGGGATCGGGTTAGCACTTGTAAAAGAGCTTGTTACTCTGCACAAGGGGAGAATCATGGTCACAAGCAAACCGGGAAAAGGGACCAAATTCACAATCCACATTCCGCATGTAACCTCTGCCGTTGAAGTGCCGGATGAAAGGGATGAGATGGATGCTGATCAATCCGGGGAACTCCCGTCCCATTTGGCGATAACCGATGAAACTCCGGAAAATCTGCAATCGAGGATTATGTTGATTATTGATGACAATCCCGATGTACGTCAATTCATAGCCGGAAATTTCAATGAAGGCTTTAAGACACTTGAAGCCAGGAATGGGGAAGAGGGATGGGAACTGGCTGTAAAAATGATTCCTGACATCATTATAAGCGATATTATTATGCCGGTTCTGGATGGTTACGAGCTGTGTAAGCGACTTAAAAATGACCAGCGCACATCGCATATTCCGGTGCTATTGTTAACGGCCATGCATTCAAAAGATCATGAATTGAAAGGCCTTACCACCGGAGCCGACGATTATATTACCAAGCCTTTTGATCTGGCGCTGCTGCATGCAAAAGTTGAGAATATGCTTTCAATCCGTGAGTCGCTGAGAGAGAAATATACCGGTACCATGGTGCTCGAACCCACTCATATCGAACTGGCTTCACCCGATGAACTTTTCATAAAAAAGGCCATTGAAGTCATTGAGATGAATATATCAGACAGTGATCTGGATATTGAAAGTTTCTCAGTAAAGGTAGGAGTCAGCCGGATGCAGCTGTACCGGAAACTGCATGCTCTCACGAATATGACTGTAAAAGAGTTCATACGCCATATACGGTTAAAAAGAGCGGCTCAAATGCTGGTACAGCAAAAAATGAACGTTTCCGAAGTGGCCTATGAGGTGGGGTTTAAAGACCTGTCACACTTCAGAAAATGTTTCAAACAGGAATTCGGAATGAGTGCCACCGAGTTTATTAACAGTTCCCAAAAAAGAACCGGCCAGGGGATTCCCTCTGACCCATCAGATTGAATCAGACAAACAGACTACCCGCTTTTTGGGAAATATGACCCTGTTCTGGGAAGAATAATCTGAAATCTGGGAATTTTCAGGATGGCAAAAACAGGGTATCGGCATACCTTGTGAAGAGTAACAATTCACGATTTATGGAAACGGATCAAAGGCTGAAACGAACTAACCGCATCCTCGCTTCAGCTGGACTGGTTTTAATGGTGGCACTCGTCGTCCTGTTGTTTATCATTCTGTAATGGATGGTTAATATGACAAAGCCCCGGTAAAGTATCATGGATGTTCAAAACCTAAAAACTAACCTTAAAGTATGGCTGATTTTCCAATCGAACAAAAAAAATCACGGTTGCTCAAACTATTGAGGCCCCTGGTTGTTGTGGTAACTCTGCAAATGATCTTTGTCTCTGCACTATTTGCGCAGCAACTTACAGTCAAAGGTACAGTCAAAGATTTAAAGACAGGCGAACCTCTGCCGGCTGCCAATGTCCTGAATAAGAGCACAGGCCTGGGAACCATAACCCAGGCAGATGGCACTTACCGGATTGATGTAGCTTCGGCAAATGCTGTCTTAACTTTCTCATCTGTCGGATACAGATCGCAGGACATTGTGGTAAACGGGAGAACCGAAATCAATGTCCGGCTCGAAACTTCAATGATTGAAATGGACGAGGTGGTTACCATTGGTTATGGAACCGCACGAAGAAGCGATTTAACCGGAGCGGTATCCTTCATGTCGGCCCAGCAGCTGAAGAAAATCCCTATTGCCAATGCTGCTGAAGCCCTGAAAGGAAGACTGCCTGGTGTCAATGTCATTTCGACCGACGGTTCACCGGATGCCGAAGTGGTCATCCGGATTCGCGGGGGTGGCTCAGTAACACAGGATAATTCCCCGCTATATGTAGTGGATGGGTTTATTGTAGGGAGTATTCGCGACATTCCCCCTTCCGATATTGCCAGCATGACCGTTCTTAAAGATGCCGCCTCAACAGCAATCTACGGTGCACAGGCGGCAAACGGAGTCATCCTGATAACAACCAAAAGCCCGATAGCCGGAAAAACGAGTATTAATTACAACGGCTACGCCCAATTTAAAACGTTGCCGCAAGAGCGTACCTATGAGGTTCTTGATCCATACGAATTTGTAATGATGCAGTATGAACGGGCCAAATTGCGTTCTGACGCCGATGTGAGAAGTTTCGAACGCTATTTCGGCAAATACTCTGACCTGGAGCTCTATAAGTATAAAAAGCCCAACGACTGGCAGAATGAACTGTTCGGAAACAATCAGCTGTCAAAATCCCACAACCTGAGCATCAGTGGAGGGACCGATAAAACCAAGCTGAGCCTGAGCTTGACCAACAATGAAGAGGATGGGATCATGCTCGGGAACGGGTTTAACAGAAATGTGATCAATTTTAAACTGGAACATGCCATCTCCAATACACTTAAGTTTGATGGATCTGCACGAATTACCAATACCCAGGTTGATGGGGCCGGTACTGCGGGCACTGCCCAGCTGAGGGTTAAAAATGTGATCACCGCCCGTCCCGTGAACGGGATAGCCGATGAACTGGACATTGACCTTACAAAAATAGACTCGGACGATGACTATCAGTCCTTCCTGCTCAGCCTCATAAATCCGGTTCAGCTGGCCGGTCAGGACTGGCGCCGGAGAAATACACAGAATTATGTTCTTCAGGCCGGGTTGACCTGGGAACCGGTAAAGGGAATGATAGTAAAATCAGCCTTTACCAACAGCAAAACCTTTGATGAACAACTCCGCTATTACGGCCCCCTGACCAGCCAGTCGCAACAAGAGGGCAACAGCCTTCCTCTGGGTACCATCAATCAAACCCAGAATAATTCATTTCGATGGCTGAATACCGCCGCCTATGCATTTGAAAATATAGGGAATCACAGGCTGGATTTACTCCTGGGCCACGAATTGTATTCTAACGGGGGAAAGGGTAGCGCAGTGCGGGCCGAAAATTTCAGAGCTTCCATGACACCGGAGGAGATGTTCGCCAATATGGCACTGGGAACTTTTGACAGCTACTCCAGCTATGTATCGACCAATCAGAACCGGTTGTCCTTTTTCGGAAGAGCCAATTACCAGTATCTGGGTAAATACCTGGTTTCAGCCACTCTGCGCACCGATATTTCCAGTAAGTTTTCAAAAGGAAATCGTACCGGAATATTCCCGTCAGTTGCCGTTGCCTGGAAAATGAATGAAGAGGAGTTTCTGGCACACACAACCTGGATTGATGAATTGAAAGTCCGGCTCAGTTACGGTACTACCGGCAATGACAGGATTCCCGCCAACGCCACCCGGTTTTTGTTCAGTGCAACCACCAATAACGGCCCCGGCATGGGTACCAACGGCTACAATGCCTATTACTCACCTGAAGGAACAACCCTGTATAATCCTGATATTGTCTGGGAAACAACGATCAACCGGAACTTCGGATCGGACTTCATATTCTTTAAAGGTCGTATCCGGGGAAGCATAGACTTATACTATAATACAACCAGGAATCTCCTGCTGGCCTCTGCCATCTCTCCGATTTCGGGTTTCAGTACCCAATGGAACAATGTGGGAAGCACTTCAAACAAAGGAGTTGAAATGCTGATGAATACGATTCTTGTGGACCGTGATGATTTCACCCTGAGTGCCAACCTGAACTTTGGCTTCAACAAAGCCAGGATTGATGCTCTCGACGGGACCGATGAACGGTTCTACCAGTCTAACTGGGCCTCAACGGACCTCAAAGACCGTGATGATTACTATCTGCGAGTGGGAGAAACGGTTGGGTTAATTTATGGATATGTGAATGACGGGATGTATACCGTGGATGATTTCACCGGCTATAATCCGGTAACAGAAACCTATACACTGAAAGAAGGGGTTCCGGATAACAAGAATACCCTGGGTGTAGCAAATGTCCGTCCGGGATATATGAAACTGAAAGATCTGAACACCGATGGCTTGATTAACAGCCAGGACCGCCAGGTTATTGGTAGCGCTTTGCCGGATGCAACGGGTGGTTTTGGTCTGGATGCCACTTACAAAGGCTTCGATGCAACGATCATGTTTAACTGGTCTGTTGGCAACGACATCTACAATACAGGTAAAATTGACTACAATCAACTGTATCGGACTACCTACGGGAACATGCTGAGTTCCCAGAGCTCAGACAAGCGCTTTACGTATATCGATGTGGATGGTACTATCACGGGAACACCCGGCGAGGTGGTGACCGATCTGGAGCAGCTGAGGCAGTTGAATGAAGGAAAAACCATATGGAGCGGTAGTAATTCTTTCGGGCAGGCTACTGCCGTGATCAGTGACTGGGCAGTGGAAGACGGATCCTATCTGCGATTGAATGTCCTGACATTAGGCTATACCCTCCCGACACGATTAACCGCTAAAATCAAAGCATCGAATATCCGTATTTATGTAGCAGGCTACAACCTTTGGTTATGGACCCATTACAGCGGATACGATCCTGAGGTTAGTACCTCCCGTAGCAACAGCTATGCAGCTCTTACGCCGGGTATCGACTACTCATCCTATCCCCGGAGCCGGTCATTCACACTGGGTGTAAACGTAACTTTCTGACGAAGACTGAAAAACTATACGATATGAAACTGAAATATCTTCTATATACGATGGTTGCGGGCCTCTCACTGACTGCCTGCGAAAAATTCCTGGATCCCGAATCATTGTCAACATTTGATTCGGAATACATCTTTTCAAATGAGGAGGATGCCCGGAAGGCCGTGAATGCGATGTACGTTCATTTCAGCCATGACGGATTCCGCTCGCGGCTCTCTAATAACATGACCGGTAATACCGACATCGAGCATGCCGGGGGTGCGAGCGACGGAGCACGGTATCAGATCTGGCGCCTCTATGCACAGCCCAATAACGGGGACCTTGATTATGTCTGGAGTATTGCCTATCAGGCTATCCGTGATGCTAATATCTGCATTGAAGGAATTCTGAACAGTACAGGGCTGAATTCGGAGGAAGCCGCCTTGTCAAAAACACTCCATCACCTTCTGGGTGAGGCTTATACGATGAGAGCTTATTGGTACAGTATGCTGGTCTTCTATTTTGGCGATGTTCCTTTCCCGACCCGGGCACCGGCCATTGGCGTGGAATTCAACCTTCCCAGGGAGGACCGGAATATGATCCTCTCCGCAGTCATTCAGGATATGATCGACTGTGAAGAAAAGATGATGTGGGCTGATGAACTTCCGTTTGGGATCGAGCAGATCAACCGGGAATTCACGCTGGGAATGATTGCCCGCCTGGCCTTGCAGCGGGGTGGGTATTTTCTTAAACCCGACCTGGTGATGGACCGCATGTCAGATTACAAGGATTATTATACGATTGCCCGCGATTATTCCCTGAAATTGATTACCCTGAAGGACCGGGAATTGCCACCTGATTTCAAGCAAATATTCATGAACGAATGCAAATTCATCGCACCGTCAAACAGTGAAATCCTCTTTGAAGTTCCCTTTGCTATCGGGGAAGGCGATGTAGGCTGGAATATCGGGATCCGCATCGATGCCGGTAATCATCCGTATGGTAGTGGATCCAACTATATGGCGATGCCGCCAACCTATCTGTACTCATTCGACAAGGAAGACAAACGACTTCTTGTCACCTGTGGCTTGTATACAATCACCACAGATTTTGTTCAGCAACTGGTCTCCAGCAGCAGCATGAATATCTCACAGGGCAAGTGGAGCAGGCATTACCTTGATAATCCGCCCGGACCCTCCACCAATAAGGGAACCGGAATTAACTGGCCGATGATGCGGTATGCCGATGTTTTGCTGATGTATGCCGAAGCCGAAAATGAGCTCAACGGTCCCACCGGAAATGCCCGGAATGCATTGATACGCGTCAGGCAGAGAGCCTTCGATGAGACGCAATGGGGCGATAAGGTTTATGGGTATGTTGGAACCGTCTCGGGAAGCCAGCAATCCTTTTTTGAGGCCATCGTGGATGAACGGGCCTGGGAATTTGGCGGGGAGATGATACGGAAATACGAACTTATCCGTTGGAATCTCTACTATGAAAAAGTGGCTGCGACAGTGGAGGGCTGTAAAAAGCTTGCTGATGAGGCGTTTGATGGTTCAGGTACCTTGCCCGATTATCTGTATACAAAACTGGATGTGAACGGAAACCTGATGATCTTAAATGTTAATGAAAAGGTCCTGACACCTCCCGATGAAACCTGGACCCGTCAACCCTGGCTTATCGACATGCATACTGAAACGACCACTACCGGTTATGCCGAATGGATCACGCGCGACTGGGATAATTACATCAATGGTTCAAATATCGGTGTTCCTACTGGGATAGTCCGGTACATTTTCCCCATTCCAACCGTCGGTATAGATAACAGTAAAGGAATACTGAAAAACGACGGTTACGGATTTGGATTATAATGACCAGGCAAAAAATGAAAAAAATGAATAGTATGAAAATCAATAAACTCAATATCAGGATATTCTTTATTCTGATGATTGCAGGCCTGATAACCATGGATGCCTGTAAAAAGGAGGAAATTTACCCAAGAACCCGGCTTTTTCAACCGGTCCTGAATGAGGACCTCTTTTCGGTGGAAAATACCATCATCGTGAATCTCGGAAAAATGAAGGAGGCCAGGCAATATACCATTGAAGTCAGCCGGGATACTTTCCTGACCATCGACTACACAGTAAAAACAGATACGAACTATCTGGTTATAAACAAGGAAGCGGTGGGTGAAGACCTTCTATGGTTTACATTATACCAGGTGAGGGCTACGGCACTGGCCGATGATGCCGGTTACAACAGCCTCCCTTCACCGCTGGGAGCTGTCAGGACACAGAAATTCCCTTCCAACATGGGCACTCCAACCTACTTTGATGTGCTGGATACACGGGCGCGGGTTTTCTGGACACCCTCCGGCCAACCGATCACCTCCATCAAGGTTTTCGATGCTGCCGATGTCAGGCTGATACAACCGATCCTGGAGTTTGATGTTACGGATGATGACCGGGTGGCGGCCATGAAAATCATTGGAGGACTCGAGGCAAGCTCGTCGTATCAGATCGCCATTTATAGTGGAGAGACCATTCGCGGGTGGGAGTTATATGCTACCCGTCAACCCCTGGTATCAGGCGATAATGTAGTGGACCTTACCGGAATCGATACGGTCGTCAACCTGGCGAATATTCTTCCTGATGTGTCAAATGGCAGCGTCATATTACTCGAAGGCGGAAAAACATACCTCGCAGGTGGCTATGCTTTCGATAAATCAGTATCCTTCATAAGTGGCTATAGTTTCACACCAGCGTTACCGATCATTGACTGCAACCTGAACTTTAACCTGAGTGACGGCAGTACTGTTGATTATGTGACTTTTAAAGATATTAATCTGACTGCTACTGACAACGGGTTTGGCTCGAGATATGTTTTTAATATTGATAAAACCGGTTTCATGGGAGAGATCAAGTATGAGTCATGCGTCATTCATGCTTTCAGGGGACTTTCGCGGGTAAAAGATGGTTCAGGTACATTGGATAAGTACACGATTCTGGATTGCAAAATCGACAGCATCAAGGATTATGGAATCCTCACCATGGATAAGAATACCTGGATTTGCAATGAAATCACAATTAAAAACTCCACGATTTCCAAGGCTATCATGTTCCTGACGAGCCGCAACAATTCCAATTCCATTACTATTGATGGCTGCACCTTCAACGAAATGCCGGAAAAGGGCAGGCAGATGTTCCGCTGGAGGGAAGCCGGCAATGATAATGTTCTCAATGGCATCACGATTTCCAATACCATTTGGGGGCATGGTTGGAATACAACCGGCGATGCCGACTACCGGGTCGATGGATATGATGGGATGGGGACCACCAACTGGATCGTACTGAATACCTATACCACCAGTGATTTTGGCTATGTCGTGGGAAAGGAGGAGATTCCCGGATTCCCCTCTTTTCTCTACGCCGGACCTGCGTTACAGCTCTGGACAGATCCGTACAATTCCATCTTTAATTTCAAGGACACCGGATTTGCAGGAAAGAGTGATTCTGGAGACCCGCGTTGGAGAATCGGCCCATGAAACAAGCGATTGCCATTGGGCTCTGTTTCCTGCTGGGGTTTTTCATGAAATTGCCGGCACAGACACCAGCTTTCCCGGGTGCCGAAGGGGGAGGCAGGTATGTAACAGGGGGAAGGGGAGGGACCGTTCTGTTTGTTGACAATTTGAATGATGACGGCCCCGGTAGCCTTCGGCAGGCGGTCGAAACGGAGGGCTCCCGTACCGTTTTGTTCCGTGTCTCCGGGAATATTGAACTGAAATCAATCCTGTCGATCACTGCAGACAATCTGACCCTCGCCGGCCAAACAGCTCCGGGCGACGGAATATGTCTTAGAAACTTCGGGATCCGGGTGAAAGCAGACAATGTGATCATCCGGTTTATCCGGATCCGGCCCGGGGACACCTCCGGTGAGGAGAATGATGCCATCACGGGAAACCGTAACCGAAATATCCTGATTGACCACTGCAGTTTTAGTTGGGCGGTTGATGAGGTGGCCTCTTTTTATGATAATGCCAACTTTACCATGCAGTGGTGTATCATCAGCGAAAGCCTCTTCCATTCGGTGCACCGGAAAGGCGAACATGGATATGGCGGAATCTGGGGTGGCCTGAATGCCTCTTTCCACCATAACCTCCTTTCCGATCATTCTAGCCGTAATCCCCGGTTCTGCGGACCCCGGTACTCCGGAAAACCGGAAAATGAAAAAGTCGATTTCCGAAACAATGTGATATACAACTGGGGATTCAACAGTGTTTACGGCGGCGAGGAAGGCAGCTATAACATGGTCAATAATTACTTTAAACCCGGACCCGCTACCCGGACCAATGTCCGCCACAGAATTCTTAATCTAACCCAGGAGTTTTTCAATCCGGGTATTAATCCCGATACCTTGCATGCAGGTTGGTTCTTCATCGAAGGAAATTTTATGGAGGGGGACCCGGCCGTTACTGCGGATAACTGGAACGGCGGGGTTCAGTATAAAGGGATCAATGATGTGATGAAAGCCAAATCCCGCTTGTCAAAACCGGTTCCCGGTGATCCGGTTCGAACATCTGATGCGAAAACGGCTTACCGGGAAGTTTTAGAGCACGCCGGTGCCAGTATGGTTTCCGATCCTGTCGACCTCAGGGTTCTCGGCGAAGCTAAATCCGGAGTGGAACAATTCGGTGCAACCTTCGCCCTCGGAGGGAAGGGTATCATCGACTCGCAAAAAGATGTGGGAGGGTGGCCGCAGCTCAAATCCCTGCAACCCCCGAAGGATTCGGATAACGATGGCATGCCGGACACCTGGGAAAGGAAGAACAACCTGAATCCTGATCGGCCGGATCAAAATGAGCACACCCTGGATCAGGGCTATACGAATATCGAGATGTATATCAATTCGCTCGTCAATCATCTTATGGGTTTTCAATAATTCCGCAAAGATTCTGTATGGTGTATAAGAAATATATCCTGATCACCGGCCTGATTGTCAATGGAGTCTTCTCTTTTGGGCAAACTGAAATCTCAGGGGTATGGGTGGCGGATCGCGGCGACGGAACCTACAAAAACCCCATCCTCTATGCGGATTATTCAGATCCCGATGTGATCCGGGTGGGTGAGGATTTCTATATGACCGCCTCCTCATTCAATTGTGTTCCCGGTTTGCCGGTTCTGCAATCAAAAGACCTGGTCAACTGGGCACTGGTTGGCCATGCCTTGAAGAAACTGCCGCCGTATGATGTGTACAGCAAACCGCAGCATGGAAACGGGATATGGGCACCTTGCATCCGTTATCATGACAAAGAATTCTATATCTACTACCCCGATCCGGATTATGGGATCTATCTGGTTAAAGCAGAAAATCCTGCCGGTCCCTGGTCGGAACCGGTTTTGGTGAAGGGAGGGAAAGGGCTGATCGATCCGTCACCCCTTTGGGACGATGACGGAAAAGCCTGGCTCACCTACGCTTTTGCCGGCAGTCGCGCAGGAATCAAAAGTGTGGTCATGGTGGCGGAGATGAATGGCAACGGCATGGCCGGTACCGGACCTGATGTGATGGTATTCGACGGGCATGACCGCCATCCGACGGTAGAAGGACCAAAATTCTACAAAAGGAACGGATACTATTACATTTTTGCCCCGGCTGGCGATGTCACAAACGGATGGCAGCTAGTGCTCCGGTCTGAACATATTTCAGGACCCTATGAAGAGAAAATCGTGATGGCACAGGGAAAAACCAAAATCAACGGCCCGCATCAGGGTGCCTGGGTAAGCACTACTACAGGCGAAGACTGGTTTATCCATTTCCAGGATCAGGGAGCTTATGGCCGGGTGGTGCATCTGCAGCCGATGGTTTGGAAAAATGACTGGCCAGTCATCGGAATTGACCCCGATGGCGACGGGATCGGCGAACCGGTTTTGACCTATAAAAAACCGGATGTGGGGAAAAGATACCCTATAGCGACTCCTCCGGAATCGGATGAATTTAACGGAAATTCCCTCGGATATCAGTGGCAATGGCATGCCAACCCCGAAATTTCCTGGGGATTTACTTCCGGAAATCTTGGATTCTACCGGCTCAACTGCGTTCCCCGACCCGAAGGGACAAACGGACTGTGGCTGGTTCCTAATCTGCTCCTCCAGAAATTTCCGGCCGAAACGTTTACCGCAACCACCCGCATGAAATTTACTCCCCGTACCGACGGAGAAGAGACCGGGTTTGTTGTCATGGGCGAAGATCACCGATATCTTTCCCTTAAGCGGTCAAATGGCCAGACTCAGGTCAGGCTTGTTCAGTGTTTAAAGGCCCGGACCGGTGGTACTGAGGAAGAACTATTTTCGGAGCCATACCCGGATGATGAGATTTGGTTTAGGATTGACGTTTCAAAAAGGGCCGTTTGCAAATACAGCTATAGTTCAGATGGGACTCATTTTAAGGAGGTTGGATCTGATTTTATCGCAAAACCAGGACGCTGGATCGGAGCGAAAATCGGATTTTTTGCCTTGCGGGATGGAATAACCAACGATGCGGGAACCGTTGACATCGACTGGTTCCGCATAACAAATAAATAGCATGACCGAAATTAAAAAATATCTGCTGATCATTATTTGGATCGTGCTGATAGCCATGTGTTTAAGTTCATCTGAAAAGATTGTGACGGTTTGGCTGATCGGCGACTCCACGATGGCTGATTATTCAAAATATGACAACTATCAAAACGAGCGCTATCCGATCACCGGATGGGGACAGGTTTTCCAGTCATTGATGACCGGCACACAGATGAAGGAACTGAAAGACCTCATCGGGGCCGATAGTATCATCGTGGATGACCGCGCCGTGGGTGGTCGGAGTACACGTACTTTTTTCCAGGAGGGCAAATGGCGTCAGGTTTACGAATCCCTGAAACCCGGTGACTTTGTGCTGATGCAATTCGGACATAACGATCAGTCGGAAAGCAAGATCGACCGGTACGTGAATATTGAGGGCTATAAAGAGTACCTCAAGTTGTTTATTCTGCAGACGCGGCAAAAGGGCGCCATCCCGGTCCTGATCACACCCGTAGCCCGAAACTACCCCTGGGTCGACGGCGTACTCACAAATACCCATGGAGATTACCCTGGTGCCATAAAGGAGGTGGCATCCGAAACCCATACCCTCCTGGTGGATCTGAATGAACGTTCAATGAAATTTTTTACCGAAAAAGGACGCGATTTCGTCACCTCCAACTATTTTATGAATTTACCTCCAGGCAAGTTCCAGGCCTATCCGGAGGGCAAAACCGATAATACTCATTTTCAGCCTGAAGGGGCAACCGAGGTGGCACGGCTGGTCTGTTCCGGACTGAGGGAGTTAGCCGGACAACCTGTCAAACCGGTTACCGCCGGTGATTTTATCGTTGCAGACGATGGAACCGGAGATTTCATGACTGTACAGGAAGCAATCAATGCGGTACCCGATTTCCGGAATAAACGCACAACCATTTTCATTAAGAATGGCACTTACAGGGAGAAGCTCATCCTGCCGTCCAGTAAGACCAACGTCACCTTTATTGGTGAAAATGTGGATCGGACGATTCTTACTTTCGATGATTTTGCTGCCAAAACCAACCGGTTCGGCGAACCGGTGGGCACAACCGGTTCTGCTTCGTTTTACATTTTCGCCGAAGGGTTCATAGCCGAGAACATCACCTTTGAAAACTCTTCAGGACCTGTTGGACAAGCGGTAGCCGTAAGAATTGACGGGGACCGGGTTGCTTTTAAAAATTGCCGTTTTATCGGTTTCCAGGATACCTTGTACCCGCATGGTGAGAAAAGCCGTCAATATTACCTGAACTGCTACATCGAGGGTTCGGTTGATTATATTTTTGGGTGGTCGACAGTGGTTTTCGACCGTTGCACTCTTTTTTGCAAGGACCACGGATACATCGCGGCTCCCTCAACCCTGGAGGAAACCGAATTTGGTTTTGTTTTTCTGAACTGTACGATTACCGGAAGTGCTCCTGAAGCTTCCTTTTACCTGGGCAGACCCTGGCGCCCGTATGGGAAATCAGTCTTTATCGGATGCAAGCTTGGAAAGATGATCAAACCCGAGGGATGGAATAACTGGAGAGATCCGGAAAAAGAGAAGACCGCTTTTTTTGCTGAATATGGAAATTCCGGTGATGGAGCAACCCTGGAGCAACGCGTGCCATGGGCTCATCTGTTAACGCCTGCAATGGCTGAAAGATATACTGTGAATACGATCCTCGGGGATTGGGCAACCGATCCCGGACTGTTTACCAATGCTAAGGAAAACTGACAACAAACAGCATACTATGAATAGAAAACCATTTGGCGACATCTTTAAGTTGATCCTGATAGTACTGCTGAGCAGCTATGCGCAGCCCGATCTGGCCGGGAAAACCGATGAAACGATTCGTTTTAAGGGCATCGAGTTTATCATGCCCGATATCCATTTGCCGGTCATACCGCCAAACACCGTATCGATCACCGATTTTGGTGCCGTCATGGGCGGGCAAGTATTAAATACTCAGGCATTTGCGGACGCCATCCAGGCAGTGACCTCAAAGGGCGGCGGGAAAGTGGTGATACCGGCCGGCATCTGGCTTACAGGGCCGATCATCCTGAAAAGCAACCTCGAGCTGCATGCCGAAGCCGGAGCCATGATACTTTTTTCTACCAACAAGGATCTCTACCCCCTGATCAATACCAGTTTTGAAGGTCTCGATACCTGGCGATGCATGTCGCCAATATTTGGTGATAATGTTGAAAATGTGGCCTTTACGGGCATTGGTGTTTGGGACGGAGCAGGCGACGCCTGGCGGCCGGTGAAAAAAAGCAAACTGACCGATAGCCAATGGAAGAAACTGATAGCCTCAGGCGGAGTGCTGAATGATAAAAAAAATGAATGGTATCCTTCGGAACAATTTAAAAAAGCGTCAGTAAACGCCGATATGAATGTTCCTGAAAACCTGAAAACGAAAGCAGACTTTGAGAGTGTGCGCGACTTCCTCCGTCCGGTTATGGTCAAAATTCAAAATAGCAAACGCATTTTGCTCGACGGACCGATTTTTCAGAATTCACCGGCCTGGTGCATTCACCCACTTCTGGTCGAGGACCTGACGGTAAGAAACATCACGGTACGGAATCCCTGGTATTCTCAGAACGGTGACGGTATTGACTTCGAATCGTGCAGGAATGTGCTGATTGAACATTGTAATTTCGACGTAGGTGACGATGCCATCTGCCTGAAATCAGGCAAGGATGAGGATGGCCGCCGTCGTGGTGTTCCCTGCGAAAACATGGTCATCCGAAACAACATTGTATATCACGGTCATGGTGGTGTGACCATTGGAAGTGAAATGTCGGGAGGAGTCAGGAATATTCATATATCAGGTTGTACCTTCATGGGAACGGATGTGGGCCTCAGGTTCAAAAGCAACCGCAGCCGCGGGGGCGTGGTGGAAAATATTTTCATTTCCGATATCCGGATGACCGATATTCCGACCATGGCCATTTCGTTTGATCTGTATTACGGAGGCATGTCGGTTTCGGAACAGATTGAATCGGGAAAATCAGTTGGTCAGCCAGCCAGAGATCCCGTTACTGAAAAAACACCGAGGTTTAAAGACATCTCTATGAGGAACATAACCGTTAAGGGCGCATTGCAAGCCGTGTTTCTGCAAGGCCTGCCCGAAATGAAACTGGAGAATATTCATCTGTCCGATATGCTCCTCGAAGCTGAAAATGGATTTTCAATAACCGATACCGATCATTTGGTAATTGAAAATGTGCAGCTTAAGACCAAAAATGAAACGAGTTTCGAATTTTATAATTGTAAGGATGTAGTCCTGAAAAAAACCGAATTCAATTCTGAAGCCAATACAGCCATTAAGGTAAACGGTTCGGAATGCGACAACATATCACTGCAGTCATCAGGAGATAAAAGGTTAAATACCCGGACCATCATAGGGAAAGAAGTCCTTGCAGGCGTCGTCAGATTTTAGTTCCGTTTTCACTGAATTTCATAATTCTCTACTCAACGTAATGAAACAAATTCTCCTCATTTTCACGTTCCTCCTGCTCACCGGGATGAATCATTCTGCCTGGTCGGGCACTAATCCTTCCAATGCTGACATCGTGGTAGCACAAGACGGAACGGGAAATTTCACCACCTTACAGGCCGCCCTGAATGCTGCACCCTCAAACAGCGCCCGAAGAACGGTAATATACATCAAGCGAGGCCTGTACACTACGGAAAAGTTAATCGTCCCTTCTGATAAAATCAATATTACCCTGATTGGGGAGAGCCGCGAGGAAACCATCATCAGCTATCACATCTATGATTGCACCGCAGGTAAATGTCCGGTTGAGGATGCCGCATTATGGACAGGCGATAATATCCTCACCTCTGCCACCCTTACCATCCAGGGAGATGGCTTCCGGGCTGAAAACATGACGATCAGGAATACGGC
>MEOR01000031.1:43666-89107 GCA_001769295.1 Bacteroidetes bacterium GWF2_49_14
GTTTGTTAATGTCGATTTTTACGGATACCAGGATACTATGTATTTCTGGAGCAATGGGAAAAGAAGCTATTTCAGGAATTGCCTGGTCGTTGGCCGGACCGACTATATATATGGCTCAGGAACGGTTTATTTCGAGTCCTGCGAAATCCGAAGCTGGGGCGGGGGCTGGATCACCGCACCTTCAACAGCAAAAAGCCAGCCTTATGGTTTTGTTTTCAATCAATGCAATATTACCTATGCAAATAACAGTACGCGAGGCGGCGATGACGGCAATCCCGTCAGGTTCGGCCGGCCCTGGCAGGAGTATCCAAAAGTCGCCTGGCTCAGGTGTGAATTAACTACCATGATCCATCCTCAGGGTTGGGGCGATACGTGGAACATGAGCTATGCAGCTAACAGTGCGGATCTGCATCTGTATGAATACAAAAATACCGGACCGGGGGCCGACCGGACCAACCGGGCGGCATGGGTCGGATTAAGGGAGATTTCAGATGAAGAGGCACTCGGATATACCGTTCAAAAGGTACTGGCAGGCAGCGATGGCTGGGACCCCTCAGCCGAATCGCACCTGGTGACGAACTATGATTGGGTGGGAGGAACCGCCAACAACAGTTGGCGTGCAGCCGTGAACTGGAATCCGGCAGGGATCCCTGCCAACGGGGAATCGGGAACCGTTGATGGCAGTTTTACCATTGTTGCCGATGGCGACACGATGGAGGCTGACCTGGTTCTTAAGAATGGAGCAATACTGGAGATCGGTGCGAATAGTACCGCACCGTATGTCTCAGTGGCTGCCGCACATATCAGTACTTCTGCAGATGCTGTTTTCAACGGGAAAATTGCCACCAAAGATTCGATTGTTTTTTCCGTGAATCATGAATTGACACTGAATGCGGTTTTGACAGGAGTTCATCGCCTCATAAAAACCGGTAGGGGTAAGGTAGTCCTGAATTCCGATAACAGTGATTTTTCAGGGCAGATCAGGGTCCTGGAAGGCACTCTCGATGCAAGGGAAGATGGCTCCCTGGGAAAAAGTGAAGTTGAGGTTGGGATCGGTGCAATATTGGCTGTCCATAGCAGCAACTCATTCTACTCCGGAGCCAGGCTTGAGGTCTATACCGGCTCTCAGCTGGAACTGAATGCGGACATTACAACCAGTGAGTTCTTTATCGACGGGGTTATGCAGAGTATCGGTGAATATACGGCTCAGAATAATCCCGGCCTGATCAGCGGCAACGGAAAAGTCATCGTGGGCCGACCCGGCGTATTTGTTTTTCACCGTGGAGCCAATGGGAATTGGGATATTCCTGAAAACTATACACCGGCACTGCTCCCCCTGGCCGGAGAGACGGCAACGGTTACGGAGGAGATGGAAACCACCTCCACGGTCTATCAGGCCAACATTGTTCTATCAGGTGGAGGATCCCTTCGTCTTCGTGGGGTACATGCAAGTACAGGAACCATCATCATGAATGGCGGGACATCGTTCAAATACAATACCGGTGGCGCCGGAATGTCCCTCGAAGCTCCGGTTTCGGTGCAAGGTGATGTCACGCTGATCATGGAAAGCGGCAATTCAACCGGAAGCACCATGACCCTTTCGGGGTCCCTGGCCGGTACCTCCAGGGTCACCGCTCTCAATAATGGGAAAGGTACCGTCAATACCGGAACGGTGGCCCTGACCGGCAACAATATCGGGTTTTATGGCATCTGGGATGTAACGCATTATACCACTAAATATCCAACAACGTCAGGCTATCTGACTTTCCTGGATGGAAAAAGCGAAAATGCTTTCGGGAAGGGAGCGATTCAGGCAGGACTGGATAACAGGGTCATCTTCAGTCATCCCAAGGCTGCAGGCGATTCACTGGTCCTGACCCTGACGGATGCTGCCAAAGCGGTTTTGAATACCAATGTGTCGGTGAGGAAATTCGTGCTCAACGGAAGTCCCGTTCCGGCAGGGGAATATTCGGCTGCCACCAACCCGGATTATTATGAAGGCCCTGGAAAATTGCTTGTGGGTGCCACTGATTCGATCCCCGATCCAACAGGATTGCCTGCATTTCCGGGTGCGGAAGGCCATGGAAAATATGCCACCGGTGGCCGGGGCGGAATAGTGATCTACGTAACGAACCTCCTGGACGATAATAACCCGGGCTCATTGCGTTATGCCATCGGTCAGACAGGAGCCAGGATCATCCTGTTTAAAGTCTCAGGAACGATTCAGCTTAAATCGATATTGAATATTTCGCACGGGGATGTGACCATTGCCGGACAAACCGCCCCGGGTGATGGTATCACGCTGCGGGATTACCCGGTAGTCGTAAACACTGATAATGTCATTTTACGATTTTTACGGTTTCGTATGGGCGATGCAGCTGAGCAGGAAGGTGATGCACTTGGAGGCAGAACTATTAAAGATGTGATCGTTGACCACTGTTCCATGAGCTGGTCGACCGATGAATGTGTATCGTTTTACCATAATCAGAATTTTACGCTTCAGTGGTGCATCATTTCCGAAAGCCTCAGAAATTCAGTGCACGACAAGGGAGCCCATGGATACGGGGGAATTTGGGGCGGTAAGAATGCCTCGTTCCATCATAACCTCCTTGCCCACCACGACAGCCGGAATCCCCGGCTGGGTGAGATTCACGGCGACGCATTTGCCCTGACGGACCTGGTTGACCTGCGCAATAATGTGATATACAACTGGCATGGGAACAGCTGCTATGGCGGGGAATCCATGCATGCGAATATCGTCAATTGCTATTATAAGCCCGGTCCGGCCACCACCAAGGTTGAGCGGATCATCTCCATTGACAAGCTGACCGAAACGGGTTTCCCAATTTCCAACCTTTGGGGGAAATTCTATATTGACGGAAATAGTATGACCGGCTCAATCCGGGCAACCAACGATAACTGGACTTACGGGGTGTATAACCAGTATAATGCCCGATATACAGTAACGCAGGCAGAAAAGGAGGCCATGCGGCTGGCGGAACCGCTGGATCCGGGTGAGGTAACCACACATGTGGCAGCGATGGCCTATGAAAAGATTCTACAGTATGGCGGCGCAAGCCTGAAACGGGATTCGGTGGATTTGCGGATTCTTCATGATGTCTCAACCGGGACGGCAGCTTACATGACGGGCGGTAATGGTAGTTCCGGGGGAATCATAGATACCCAGGATGCTGTTGGAGGATGGCCGGTTCTGGTATCACTGAATGCTCCCACCGATACCGATGGCGATGGGATGCCCGACGATTGGGAACGGGCAAACGGCCTGTCGCCTGATAACCCTGGCGATGCCCGGCTGCAAAGTGTCGATGGTAAGTTCCCGAACGTAGAAGTATATATCAACAGTTTGGTAGACAGTATCATTACTGAACAAAACAAGGATTTTCTGATCAGCGGGATTGAGGCCCGGAATAGGGAAACGCCGGGGATTCACCTCTTTTTCAATTCGAATTCCCGTGAACTCAACGCGAATCATAATGAAAACATAAAGATCATCGCCATCTACAGTATGACGGGTACTCTGCTGATGAAAGAGAATTTTCACGCTCCTTCGGTATACATGGGTGTGGCCGGACTGCAGGACGGAATTTATATCGTGCGCGTGACCGACGATCGGAACCGGGTTTTCGCCGGGAGGATCCCGGTCTTTGCACCCTGGAACCCATAATCCCGATAAAACAAGGTGGCAACAAAAAAGGCCGGCTGTAAAAACAGCCAGCCTTTCATCATCTTGTTTAACCTTCGTTTATCTTACAATTAGCTTCTTAACAAACAAGCTTTCGTTCAATGAACGAATCAGGTAGATTCCCTGCTGCAGATCGCTCACATCAATAAAATCGGATTTCGATTCAATCCGTTTCGATTTCAGCAGGCTTCCGGCAACGCTGTAAACACCCACCCAAACCGGACGATCAATTTCAATGTAAACCTTGTCATCGGCTGGGTTAGGATAAACGTTTACATAGGTTTTTTCCAGATCAAGGGGATTTATGCCTGATGAAACGGGTTCAGCCTTAATGTAATACAGGTTTACTCCACTGTTTGGGGAATACAAATAGACTTTACCCGGACCGCCGGCCCAATAGTAGGTTCCCTTGGAGATGGAAGCCCCCAGGGCCGGGAATTCACCGATGATCGCTTCTTTGTTTCCTGCGGCCAGGTTTAATACCCGGTCGGCACTGCTGGAAGATGACATGCCCATCACGGTAATATTGGATGGTCCCATAATATCAATCGCGAGAACGCGGTTAATTGGCTGGTTGGCTGCATCAAAGGCACCCGTACCAGCCAGTTTGATTCTATGGGTGAAGGTCATGTCGTCCAGCGTTTTACCGTTGGCATCCACGGTTACCATTTTATCAGCTGCCGCGTAAATGGTTAAACCGGCTACCGTTTTCGTTGCAGCAACATCGCCGAGGGCATTAAAGGCAGCATGGCTGATATTCCATTCCCTTCCACCGGTAGCGGTTGATACGCTCCACCTTGGGTCACCGGCGCTGCCGATTCCGGGAAAAGCGGCATCCATAAAATTGAAATTTTCATTGGCAGGATCTTTCCATAAGGCGGCAGCTGCAGCCGTATATGCCGCATTGAGAAATCCCCTGATGGTGTCTTTTCCCGCACCGAAGATCAGGTCGCTGGTTGCATAAATATTTTCGAAGGTCCAGGTAGTAGCTGCCAGTCCGTCGAAACCATCATACCCGGTTGACCCGGTATTCGTTTCGTCCCAACCAGGACCCCATATCGAATTCTTGATCGTAATACCCTGAAGAACATTGTCCTGGCCGGCTTCCCTCCAGCGGAAAAGCCGCTGTCCCGAAGCGGGTAGCTGGTTAGCCGTACAACCATCAATAACAACCGTATTCGTATTGTTTTTGTTGGTAATGAATGCCCTCATATGTGAAAGGGTCGAGTTTTTGATCAGTATTTCATTGCACAACCATGTGTTCATGTCCACGGTAAGGATGCCATAATCCCTGATGCTGTCTACCGCGCAGTTCAAAATAGTAAACTTGTTGAGCGTTCCCGGCCCGGCATCTTTCATCCGGATCATTCCGCGCAATTTGTGGATGGTGCATCCGTCGAAACGAAGTTCACCGATAGTGGCTGCTACATTCGAGTTTAAGATATACCGCGAATCATATTCGCCAAAAAACTCGAGGTTCTTGAATATGATCGAATCCGCTGTGGCACTGGCCCCAAAGTTGAAATTCGTGGTGCAGTCAATTTTCGGCAGATTCAGATTATTAGGTTCTGCACTCTGAAGGGTTACGGCCTTGTCGAATGCGTAGCCCCCGGCCAGATAGGTCATGCCGGGTTTGAGAAGAACAACGGCACCGGCTGGCACATCCGGGAGAGTATCCACCAGGATATTCGCATTACCAACTCCCGTCAGGTCAACCACAACCTGCCCGTACATGTTCACCGAAATAAAGGTGGCAAAGGCAAGGATTAATACTTTAGGCGTAAAGTTTTTCATAAGCAAATGATTTTGTTTATTATTTCAGAAATGCGTTCAGGTCTTCATTTTCGTACCTATTAAAAGTACAAATTATTGATATAGCCTTACTTGCGGAAAGGATTGTCTGGCGTATCAAAAAGCGGGTAGTTTCTTCCCTTTTATTTGATAAACCGGACCTGATCCCTGAGAATGGATTCAAATTCCTCCATGGAGCTGACCTTGGATTGATCCTGCTGCCAGGCGGCTCCAAAGTAGTAGGTCAGTTTTTTGTTTTGCGGTTTCAGCACCACAACATGGCTGTCCGGATCTTCTGTAATTTCCAGGGCCTGATTGGATTTGTAGAAAACGCACATGCCCAGGCAATCATTCTGCAAACTCTGAACTCCAAAGGTCACCAGGCAATTCCATCCGGGTTTGATGTCTTGTATGACTTTTAAATCGGTTCCGGGTAACGTCACGATACCGGTGGCTATATTAGGTAATTCATCAGAGAGACTGATGTCATAACGAGAAAGATAGCTGCCCTTCTCAATGGTCAGTATGGTATAAATATCGGTCCTCATTCCGTTGATCTGCCAGCCGTAATAATCGACCTTTACTACGGAATATCCTTTAAAATTGTCTACCCGGCATTTGATGCTGTCGGTTTTCTCAACCCGTATTGCCTTTTGACCATCCCAAAAGCCTATAGTACCGATTCCCAGGGAATTTCCAACCTTCAGTACATCCACTCCCCAGTCGGATGTCTCATGGTATGAATCAAATCCGTCGAGGCCAACCCGGTGAAGTACCAGTGTATCCACCATCTTTCCGAAAATATCGGTGGCGTTCCTCCAATCGAGATAGATGCGGTAGCCGATTTTATCCGATTCCCAGGCCGGGCCTTCGAGCTGAATGTCTAACGAGTGGTCCGTATGTTTTTCGGAGACTTTTAATTCGGATACTGGCTTGAAACTACCGCCACGGTATTCAAACTGTTGTTTGCCGCCCGATTTGGTAACCCACACCCATTCTCCCCCCTCTTTCTGGCCAAGAAATGCCTGGGTTTTGTTTCCCGACCCGGAATTCTTTTGTGCGTTGCAGGAAACCAGCCCCAGGAGGCATGCTGCAATAGGAATAATGTTTTTCAAAGTATGATTATTTTTTAAGTTCAATAGCTGCAAGAATAACCGGTGCAACACCTTTCTGATCGTTGTCTACCTTTTTTTCACTGATGTAATAGTTGTAATCGCCTTCACGGTAAGGCTCTCCCCCTAAACCGCAGGCTCCGCAGGTATTTTTCAGCACAGGGAAACCGTCATCGCCTGTTTCTGTAAGGTTTTTGATCAATCCTTCAAAGCTCTCACCTGCCAATTTCAGGTATTTATGAGGAAGATAACCCGCTTTGGCTCCCCTGGCAAAGGCATAGATGATCATGGCTGACCCGGAAGCCTCCAGGTAATTCCCATCACGATTGCCCTGGTCCATTACCTGATACCAGAGGCCGGTCTTGATGTCCCTGACTTTCAACAACGATAAGCTTAAATCATTGAGAATGCCGATCAGCTGATTACGCTTCGAGTGGTCGGACGGAAGAACTCCCAGGACGTCCACAAGGGCCATCATATACCATCCCGTTCCGCGGCTCCAGAAATGTCTTGATTGGCCGGTTTCGGGGTTGCACCATCGCTGCTGCCGGCTTTCGTCCCAGGCATGATAAACTAAGCCGGTTTTTGAATCCCGCGTGTGTTTGTACACCTCCTCCAGCTGAAACGCGGCCTCGTCAAACCATTCCGGCTGGTTGAACAGGTTTGCATAAGTGACTAAAAAGGGAGATGCCATATACAGCCCGTCGAGCCACATCTGCCAGGGATAGGCTTTTTTATGCCAGTATCCGTTGGAATGTGTGCGCGGATGCTCCTTCATTTGACTGACCAGGGTTTTAATCGCGATCCGGTATTTTTCGTTGCCTGTCCGTTTGTACAATTCCAGCATATTGAGTCCGGGCCGAATGCGATCGATATTGTAATCCGTTAGTTTATAGCCACTTATTTTCCCATCTTCTGATATGAAATAGTCGATATAGGCCTGCATATACGCTGAATATTTTTTATCGATACTGCCTAGCTTGTCGATGGCCGAACCCAGAAATGCATAATCATATTCATACTTGGGTTTATCCCGGAGGTAATAGATCAGGCTGTCCGACCGGTGCATCACGCCATCGGCAAACAGTTGTGCCCAGTAAAACTCCTTCTTCTCATTGCTGCGCTGGCTGTATGTGCCCTGAAAGCCAAAAAGAACCAGCGCTGCGATCAGGATAAAAATTCTTTCCAGGGGATTGGATGCATACAGTACCTTCATGGCCATGCTGCCTTATTCTTAGTTGATAATCAAAAATAATCTTTTTATTGAATCGGGAGTAAGAGAGAATCGCAACTGTTCAAATTCTTTATTGACATTAATATGATGTTAGTATACTTTAACCTGTTGTCTATCGACACAGGCTTTTAAGTTCTCATGTTATATTTATTATTGCCCGAGAATAACTTGGTGCTAATCCAGGAAATTAATAGAATAAATTCAAATCAAATTACTTTTCAAATCAAGACTGCCAAAATGAAAAAAAATAAAAAAACCGTTATGTTAATGATTCTGAGGTATCGCTTTCTTGCTGCAATTGCATTCTGCCTGCTACTTGTGCAGCCATTGGTGGCGCAAGAAGGAATCAAGGGAAATCTTGTCAGTGTCACCTGGCTTGAGAAAAATCTTAAAAATGCTGATGTCGTGTTACTTGATGCGTCACCCACCCCGATATACACTGCAAAACACATTCCAGGCGCTATCAGTTACGACATATTTACCTATGGTGTCCGGGAAATGCCTGTCGCTGAGATAGAAAAACGCTATCAGTCCTGGGGAATCAGTCGTGGGAAAAAGATAGTCATGTACGATCAGGGTGGCACTTTCATGGCCACCAGGCTTTTTTTCTCCCTCCATTATTACGGTTTCCCATCAACAGAACTCTTCATACTGGACGGCGGGCTCTCCAAGTGGCAGGAGTCAGGATTGCCGGTAACGAAGGAACCGACACCTGTACCAAAGAAAGGTTCTTTTACTATCAGTAAGATTAACGAACTTATAAGGGCTGAGCTGCCGGAATTTCTTACTGCCTCCGGTGATCCTCAAAACAATGTATTATTGGAAGCACTGGATCCCGACTGGCATTATGGAGGACTCCAGTTCTTTAGCAAGCCAGGCCATATCCCAAATGCCATCATGCTGTCAGGTGACGATTTTTACAATCCGGACAAAACCTTTAAATCCGATGAAGAATTAAAAAAAATACTTGCCTATTTGAACATCAGTCCTGAACAACATATTTACACCACTTGCGGTGGTGGAATAGCCGCCAGTGTGCCTTTCTTCGCACTTAAGTTCCTGCTGGATTACCCTATGGTGAAACTTTACCCTGGCTCTCAGTTGGAATGGGTGTCCGATCAAAGAGAACTCCCGATCTGGACCTATGATGCCCCGTTCCTGATGAGAGAATCACAGTGGCTGCAGTTTTGGGGCGGTCAGACGGCAAGGATGTACGGAATCTCAAACATCAACATCGTGGATGTACGGCCTGTAGTTGCATACAACCAGGGACATTTGCCTTTTGCGCTCAACATCCCTGTAGATATTTTCACAAGCAATATCAACAATCCGGGCAAGTTGGCTGAAATTCTGAGTCCGATGGGCGTAAATGTGGATCAGGAAATAGTAGTATTTTCTGGCGAAGGATTAACCAAGGATGCGGCTCTGGCATTCCTTGTTCTGGAGAAACTGGGACAGAAAAAAGTATCTGTCTTCGTTAACTCAATGGGTGAATGGGTGAAACTTGGGTTAACCGTTACAAAGGATTCAACTGCCGCGGGCCCCAAAAAAGAATCCGGCGACTTATCAATGCTTCCAACAAATTATTCCAGCGGTTTCCGCGAGGGCATAATCATTGATGACACGAAGAGTACTCAAGGCCATTATCCAAAGGTTTTTATTGCTTCCGGGAAGAATATACCAGTTAAAGGACAGGAAGGCAAAGTGGTTCATGTCCCGTACAGTGATCTCCTGAATACCGACGGTACGCCCAAAGCTGCGAAAGATATCTGGAAAATTCTTTCCAAGGCGGGAGTACCCAGATATGCGGAACTTGTTTGCTTCTCTGACGATCCCAGCGAATCTGCAGTCAACTATTTTATTCTCAAGTTGATGGGCTATCCTGATATAAAGGTATTAAAGTATAACAGGTGAAAATAAACGATTAATGAAAAGCCACTCAAATAGTATTATGAAAAAAACTGATTTTAAAATAGACATTTCAATTAAGCAGACATTAATTCTCGCCTTTGGACTTTTGTCCAATCTTACTTATGCTCAACAAAAAGACGATAAGCAACTTGTCGCCTACTTTGACAAAATACTTTCGGAGCAATTCAAAACTGATGAACCGGGTGTAACGGCTTTGGTTTCCCGTAACGGGCAGATAATTTATAAGAAAGCATTCGGTATGGCTAACCTGGAATTAAACATACCCATGCAAGAGGATAATGTTTTCTGGGTTGCCTCTATAGGTAAACAATTTACTGCGGTGGCAATATTACAGTTGATGGAACAGGGTAAATTAAATTTGCAGGATGAAATCACAAAGTTTATTCCTGATTATCCTACACAGGGAAATAAAATCACGATTGAGCATTTGCTGACGCATACATCTGGTATTCATAATTTTTCAGGTATGAAAGACCCTGAAAAAAAGCTGGCATTGGATTGCACACCAAACGAAGTAATTGACTTTTTCAAGAACTTACCGATGCTTTTTGCCCCGGGTACAAAATGGGAATACAGTAATTCAGGCTATTTTTTACTGGGTTATATCATCGAAAAAATTACGGGCAAACCATATTCAGAATACC
Organism: Bacteroidetes bacterium GWF2_49_14; assembly: GCA_001769295.1. Taxonomy (GTDB): domain Bacteria; phylum Bacteroidota; class Bacteroidia; order Bacteroidales; family UBA12481; genus UBA12481. The sequence goes on from MEOR01000031.1 coordinate 54,083, forward strand.
TTGAAGAAAACTTTTTCAAGCCGCTTGGTATGACGAATTCACTTTACGCCAATGACATAAGAATTATTAAAAACAGGGTTGGCGCATATTCTCAAGGCGATATGGGTTATGAAAACTCCAAACCCAGGAACATTACACATGTTTACTCTGCAGGTGCAATACAATCCACTACAGAGGATTTTTTTAAATGGCACCAAGCCGTTCATACCTATAAATTGGTAAAAAAAGAAAACCTTGATAAAGCTTTTACACGGTATAAATTGACAGATGGAAGAGAAACGGATTACGGCTATGGCTGGCGTTTGGGCATTGTTTATGAAAGCCCTTCTATCTGGCATGGCGGTCTTATCACTGGTTTTGGAACGATGGAAATCTATTTGCCAAAAGAAAATGTTTTTGTTGCCGTTTTTTCTAATTGCGATTGCATTTATCCCAAAGATATTGCTTCAAGATTGGCAGCCCTTGCAGCTGGAAGACCTTACGAATACAAAGAAATATCTGATGAAAATACAAATTTAAAAGGATACACAGGTGTTTATGAAAATCAAAAAGGTCTGCAACGAATCATTACGGTGTCAGAAAATAAGTTGTTTTCTCAACTTGGCAGAGGTCCCAGGACTAATCTGAAAGCATATCAAGAAGACCAGTTTTTTTTTGATAATGATCCAATGCAAACAATAGAATTTTCAAAAAACTCAAAAGGGAAAATCGAAAAATTAATAGCTCAAAAACTAACCGGAAACGAAGTTTGGAGCAAAACTAATAAACTTATACCCGACACAAACGGAATAAAAGTCGATGAAAGGATATTGGAAACTTATACGGGTGTATATGAAGTTACGCCTGACTTCACTTTTTCGATCACCAAAGAACAAGACAAACTTTTATTACAAGCCCCGGAACAAGAGAAACTTGAAATGTTTGCCGATACCGAAACAAAATTCTTTTTGAAAGTTAATGATGCCCAATTTGAATTTGTCAAAGACGAATTTGGCAAAGTAACAAAAGCAATTCTGAATCAAGACGGAAGACAAGCCGATGCAAAAAAGATAAAGTAGAATCACAGTATGAAAGAAAAAGTAAACTCACTCAAAAAGACTGCAAGATTTGCCGGCTTACTGTACCTAATTTGGATAATAACAGGCCTTTATGCAATGTTTTATTTACCATCACAAACCATTGTACCGGGTGATGCTATTGCCACTGCCAATAAGATCCTCGCCAATGAGTTTATATTTCGGACAGGTATAATTAATGATATTATCAGCAGCGTCATTTGGGTGGTAATGGTATTGGTTTTTTATCGAATGTTCAAACAGGTAAACGAGCGCCAGGCTAAACTATTGGTTGCATTCGTGATTGTGCAAATACCTACCGTATTTTTTATTGAAGCATTCAATATTACTTCGCTGATGATTTTTAAAGGAGAAGTATTGAAAACATTTGAACTAAGTCAGAGACAAGATTTGGCAATGCTCTTTCTCAAAATCAGCGATTACGGAGTTTTGGTATTAGAATCATTCTGGGGGCTTTGGCTGTTCCCCTTAGGAATCCTAATCTACAGGTCCCGCTTCCTTCCCCGCTTTCTGGGGGTCTGGCTGATCATCACCGGCTTCTTCTATTTAGCCTTATGCTTTACGAGCATTATGATGCCTCAATACAAGGATATGGTTTTTAACAGCCCGTTAGCATTGCCGGTCGAGATCGGAGAAGTTGCATTCATGTTGTGGCTTTTGATCATGGGTGCAAAAAATAATATACCAACAATCGAAAAGCAATGACGAACTCGTATTCAACAGTTTGTAAAATCATTGCGAGCCTATCCATGGTGAACTCTTTACTTTGAAAGTTTTGGGTGATTATAAAAAATATATAATTTAACGCTTAAATGTTAAACCTATTCATAAAATCGTCATTCGTAGCAAGCTTTAAAAAAACAAGAAAAATTGAATAGAATAGGAGGAACTGAAATGACAACCAACGCGATCGACAAGTCACAACGTAAAGCTGCAAGCATAGCGAACAACACAACAAACAATAGACAATGAACATATTAGAAATAGAAATACAGACAGACGACCTTGTAGAAACAGAAATCTTTTATTCTGACATTTTGGGGCTACAGTTGGCAAGCAAAGGACAGGACTCAATTTCGTTTTTAGCTGGACAATCAACTTTAACTTTTATAGAATCAGTTAAATTAAATCCGAAATATCATTTTGCATTTAATATTCCATACAATAAGCTTGACGAAGCAATAATATGGACATCTGCAAAACTTGACCTTATTAAAAATGCAGACAATGCAATAGTTGTGAACTTTGAAAGTTGGAATGCAAAGGCAATTTATTTTTTCGACAACAATGGAAATATTTTGGAATTCATCGCACGATTTGACCTTGACAACGATTCAGACAAACCCTTCAGCATTTCATCCATTCAATCTATAAGTGAAATCGGAATAGTAGCGGACGAACCAATAAAACTTGCAGACAAATTAGTTGAAGAAAATAACTTATACTTTTGTGCGAAAGGTTCTAAAAGTGAAAAGTTTGTTACTTTAGGCAACGACAATGGTTTATTTATAATTGTTGAAACAAACAGAAAATGGTTTCCAACAGAACAACAAGCTGAAAAACATTATACAAAAATAAAAATATCGACAGAAGGTTTAACAAGAGTAATTACAATGAACGAAGAGAGTGTCAGCAGGTAACAGCATATTTGCAAACCGTTATACGCAGTTCAAAAAAGACTTTCTTATTTTTATAAAAGACCCCTTCTTTTAAAAACATTTATAAGACCTATTCATTTGATAAATATTATGACCACGACAAAATTCAATAATGATGTAAAACTAATTATTTCTGATGTAGATGAAACTATAGCAGATCTGTATGTTAAAGCAGAAACTGAAATGCTACGAGAATTAGAAAAACTTCTTGCAGAAGGTAAAGTTTTATTTCTGATTTCTGGTCAAAGTGTCAAAAGTATTAAGTGGAGAATTGTTGATCACATTAAACCTGAATTAAGAAAAGGAATGATCATAGGTCATTGTAGTGGCTCAGAAGTATGGGGATTTGATGAGGCAGGAAACTTGGAAAAAGAATCATATTATAGTATTTACGACAATTCTATGAATGAGTTGCAAAAGAAAAAGTGGAGAGAAATAATTCAACAATTAGTATCAGAATTTAAATTAGATGTTTTTGATACAATGCCTATTTTGGAATTTAAGAAAAAATCAAATGAAAATCCCTTGGCTATTATGCTCGAGGATAGAGGACCTCAAATCACATTTGAGGTAGTTAATGGATATGATCTTCAGCCTGATAAAGCAAATCAATTAGAACTCAAAAAACCTAAAACTTATAGTTCATATGATTTAAGAATCCCAATACTAGAAAGAGCAGAGAAATTATTGAGCAAAGAAAACCTGCCTATTACCCCAAGATTAGCTGGAGTCTTTGCGATTGATTTCACAATAAAAGGAGTATCGAAAACCACAGCAGTAAAAAACATACTTAAAAATGAAAAAGCTTTGTCTCAATTAGAATTAACTAATACGAATCTTGTTGAACCACTTTATATTGAAATTTGGGGTGATAAGTTTTCTACTGTGCGAGGTGGAACAGATAGACATATCAGTGAAGCTTTGCCTAAAAGTGTCAGGTCAATAACTTTTAGGGAAGAAAATCCAGATGAATTCTTAGATGGCTACAATACTGTAGTGTGGGATGGTGAAAATCATCTGCATCATGGACTTTTAGAATTTTTGAAATCTAGATAAAAGTGGGGGGGGCTGTATTCTTATATTCGAAGGAACTCCGTTCATTAACAGAATTTTTAAATATTAACTAAATAAAAAAAGGCCATTATGAAAAAAACACTTTGGTTTTCCTTAGCTTTCATAAGCCGTTTATGCTTTGCAATACTAAAACAAATTATTTCCTCCATATTTATTTTCTTTCAAAATTTGAAACGGAAACGAATAATTGCTATTTTTTTATTCGTTTTGGTTACTGTGGTAACAAAATCAAATGCTCAAAGTAATTTAGAACAAAATCAGCAGTTAAAGACTATTAACTATAATTTAGATATACATTTGGATTATGAGAACGGGAAAATAGTATCTACATGCAGTATGACAGTGATGAATACCACTGCTGAAGAGAGCAAAATTATTCCTTTACTTCTCTACCGGTTGATGAGAGTTACATCAATAAAAGATGAAACAGGCACTCCCTTATCTTATACGCAAAAGGTAGTGTCATTTGAAGACTGGGAAAAATATCAGGTAAACTATATAGAAGTGATACCTGCCAGACATTTGCCAAAAGGAGATTCCTGTAAATTGACTATAGAATATCAAGGCTATCTTTTTGGTTATACAGAAACAGGAATGGGTTACGTAAGAGATAAAATAGACCCTGAGTTTACTATTCTCCGTCCTGATTGCAAAGCATATCCTGAATTAGGTTATCCATCAGAAAAGATAAACAGGTTAGCAGGTTTTGCTCCAAGTTTTAATTATGAAATAAAAATTCATGTGCCCGATTCATTAGTTGCAGTAAATGGAGGCGCATTAATAAGTAAAGAAACTAAAGACGGATACTGCGTTTATACATACCGGAATACCAAACTTGCATGGCGCATGGATATTGCTATTGGGAAATATAAGGTTTTAGAAACCCCTTTATTAAAGATTTATTACCTTGAGCAGGATTCAGCAGGAGCTGAAACAGTTTTTAAATATGCACAGCGAACTTTAAACCTGTACACTGAATGGTGGGGCAAATTAATAGAGAGTAAAGTTTTTTCAGTTATCGAAATACCAAGTGGTTATGGTTCTCAGGCAGATGAAACATGTATTTTACAATCAGCAGATGCTTTTAATGATTCCACTCAAATGCGGCAACTGTATCACGAAGTATCACATCTTTGGAATGTAAATTCTAACGATCAGTATTACTCAAGATGGAATGAAGGATTGGCAACTTTTGTTGAATATCTGACTATAGAAAAACTTGAAAATCGTCTTTACCTGGATTATGTATCTGATTGGTATTTAAAACTGATAAAAAAGGAAATAGAAAGTGACAGTTTGCTTAGGGTAACACCATTAATTGATTTCGGCAAAATGGGAATTGAATCCTACTCTTATGAAGTGGGAATGATCATGTTCCAGGTACTCTATCAGGTTATGGGAGAAAACGATTTCAACAAATGTATTCATTCTTATTATTCTGATTATTACTCAAATGGAGCTACAACGGACGAATTTGTAGCAACAGCTAAAAAGGTATCAGCTGTTAAGCTTTCTATATTCTTTGATGATTGGATTTATACTACAAAATATACTGAGTTGATAAAATCGGGGCTTAAAATTGATGAAATGAGTAAATTGTATCGTTCAGAATGAAGAAAATCGGATTTACTCCAGCATATGAAATACCCTAATATAAGTTAAGTAGATGAGCATATCAATCAATAAAGAGCGATTTAAGTTTTACCTATGGATAGGGGCCGTTTGGTTATTGCTATGGATCTTGAATAGTTTAGCAAATCATTCCGAAGTATTTGTTCAACAATCATTGAATGAAATCTGGCGGGTTTTTTATATCGTTCTTACTAACTTTATTTTCTACGAGTACAGCCTCCCTTTTATAGTAAAGAAAAGGTCAATCATTCTTTCCAATATCCTGATCGGAATTCTCCTTATAGCGCTACAATTTATATTGGTTTCATGGGGTATGTATGGCTGGAAATCTCTTGGACTGCTGTTACATATTTATACATCTTTAAGGCAAGTTACATTAAGTCCTGGTGGAGCCTTTAATTATATTATGGAGGACGTCTTTTATCAAGCCCAGGGCGGGATTACTGCACTTTTCTTTTTTGGGCTTGCAAAACTTTTTTATGACAATTTCAAATTAAGAAAAACTGCACAACAACTGCGGCTTGAAATGAAGGAAGCAGAATTAAACTATCTCAAATCGCAAACGAACCCGCATTTTTTATTCAATACGTTAAACAATATCTATTCATTGGCAAGGGATAAGTCTGACCTTACTCCGGAATCAATTCTGCGTCTGTCGGATATCTTGCGTTATATGCTGTATGAAACCAGTGGAGAGTATATGTATATAGAGCAGGAATTGAAAATAATTAATGATTACATTGCACTTGAAAAGCTGCGCTACGATGATACATTACGTGTCAATTTTCAAACTGATATTGATGATTTAAAACAACTGTTACCGCCATTGCTGCTTATTCCATTAGTTGAAAATGCGTTCAAACATGGTGTTTCTGAAACACGAAAACTTCCATTTATCGAAATTCTTCTTTCGATAAAAAAGGAACGGTTAACATTTGTTGTAAAAAATTCTACGGAAGAATTTTCCGGGGAAGGAAGTGTAAAAGAAAATATTGGCCTTTCCAACCTTAGGCGGCAACTTGAATTGTTATACACAGATTGCAATTTATCTGTTCAGCAAGAGGAATCAATTTTTACCGCTACCTTAATAATTAATCTTGCAAGCCATGTCTAAAATAAGGTGTATTGTAATAGAGGATGAGCCATTAGCAGCAAAAGTTTTATCGGATTACATTTTGCAGGTACCGTTTCTGGAATTGCAAGGAATATTTAAAGATGCCATACTGGCAATTGAATACTTGCGGGATAATTCTACCGAACTTATTTTTTTAGATATTCATTTGCCAAAATTAAAAGGCATGGCTTTTTTAAAAACACTTTTACATCCGCCTGCTGTAATTATTACAACCGCTTATCATCAATACGCTGTAGAAGGTTTTGATTTGAACGTAACAGATTACCTGTTGAAGCCATTTGCGTTAGAACGATTTTTGGTAGCGGTGAATAAGGTGAAAACAGCGCAAAGCGAAATACGGAAAATTAATGAAAACGAGGACAGAAAAGATTTTATTTTTCTGAATGTTCAAAAAAAGAAGGTGAAAATTTTATTTTCTGAAATTGTTTATATTGAAAGTCAGCGCGAATACATTAAAATCGTTACAATAAAAAAGGAATACATTTCAAAGATAAGTACTCATGAAATCGAGAGTTTTTTACCTGCAAATCTATTCAAACGGATTCACCGGTCTTTTATAATTTCATTAAGTAAGATCGAATCATACAATACTGAAACAGTTGAGTTAAATGGATTTTCAATTCCGATTGGTAGGGGCTATAGTGGTATTATTGCTGATTTGTAGCATTTTATTTCAACCTTTCTCACGTTCACAGGGGCTTTCGTGGCATCTCTGCCAGTATATGCAGACCATCGCCGGCAATCTTCACTGTTTGTCCGGACAACACCTCAACAGGGGCATGAAACGGACTGTATAACAGGGCCTTGCTGACTTTTGAATGCGTGAATGTCCAGGTATATTCAACCGGAGTGGCTGCACGGTTAACCACCACAATGGCCTTTTGAGTATTCGCTGTGTTTCCATGCACCTTGAAGATCAGGTTATTGAGGCTGTTTCCAGGGAGTTCCCGCAGAGTGGCACCCTGATCATCGTAGTATTTACCGGTAAAGATCAGTGGAGCCAGGTCACCCCTGATCCGGTTGATTTCCTTGATGTAATTGGCAAGATCCTGATAAACAGGCTGGTCGAGCGAACCCTGGTAGCTTTCCGGTTCCACTACAATTACGGCGCCGGTGAGTACCGCCCCATTCACCCCCATAAAATCCCTGGGTGTGCTGATATGGTTGCAGGAGGTCCATTCCGGAAACACATACCTCAAGGCCGATATCTCGTTGCGGGAGGAACAACGATAGGAAACATCGAAATAGGGCAACAGGCGGTCGTACCCGAATTCAGAAGCCATACGGAAATTCGGGTTGAGGGCCCGGCACTGGTCGTAGAGCCTTCCGATCGCATCAACCAGTCCCTGGCATAGCGCCAGATCGGGTTTCATCGGACTCAGGGGATTGAAATCCAACGCGGCCGCCACGCACAATTTATCAATCTGGAATCCGTCGGCTCCATCCCGCACGAGTTCCAGAAACTGGTCGGCAAGAATTTTTTCGAGTTCGGGTGTGATCGAGGACCGCACATGATACCGCACGCTCATGGATGACCGTGCGAGCAGGGTGCTTTCGCCCCATCCCATCCAGATACCCTGTTTCCCAAACTGATCCTGCTGCTGATATTTATACAGCTCCGACCGGTACCAGTCGGTATTTTGATCGAGGATGTTGTAATTGTTGAAAACCAAACATTTGCCACCTTCTTTTTCGATGGTTTGCAAAAGGTCCCGGAACCCTGCCTTGCCCCCCAGCTTCTCTTCGGGTGTGTACATAGGATAGTTCCGCTCGAGTCCACCGTTGTTCCAACCGATCAGTTCGAAGCACCTGATGCCTGATTTCCTGGCATCCTGTGTCCACTTCAGATAGGTCTCAAAATTGGCAATAACCTTATCTTCAGGCTGATATAAAATCGAGGTAAACCAGGAGGATTCCTTCCGCAACCAGCTGTCCGAATTGTCGAGAGGGAAATGATCCAGGAACCATTTCCGATAAAACATCGAGCCTTCGTGCCAGTTGCCCTTGTGAATCCGTATAATGAATTCGCCGGATTCGAGCGATTCGCCATTCTGAATGAAGGGGTACCTGACGTGCGAGAAAACCAATCCGACGGGCTTTCCGCCCGACCGGGCTGCCGACAACCAGGAATCTCGCTCCCCGCTTACATCTGGCGCCAGGTAGGTATGCCACGTGCTGAGCCGGAACTGTGGATCGTGATATCCCAGGTAGAGCCCCAGATCCGCTTTTGCATCATAAAGATCCCACCAGGGCATCACCATTCCGGGATAGGGTTGGTACCATTCAGCCGCCTCGGAGCCGAGCGCCCTTGTTCCCGGGTAGTTCCGGAAAAGGGAGACCGAATGCCGCGAATTCTGGTTATAGTTGGGAGTGGCCAGCAAGGCATCACGGTGATTGCCGAATTGAGTCCAGCCGCCAAGCCGGGGAAACCAGAATTCAGCCACCGGCTGGTCGGAATGGTTTGTCAGCCGCGAAGTGAAACCGACATAATCCGGATATAACGTGATGGTATACGACAAATCGACCGGAAAGACTCCCCGATCCGACGACATGCCCGAGAATTTCACCACAACTGAATTCCCCTTTTTGACCACCGATTCAGGTGTTTGCTGCATACCATCGATATAATTTGCCAGATAATCCCTGACCGGCAGGCTGATCCTGAAATTGGTAATCAATGCAGGTTCTCCGATCATCTCACACTCCAACGCCTTTACATAAAATGAGCTTATTGCCCCCGACCGGGAATCGACTCTCACCCGTAATTGGTCATTTTCCAATGTCAGGGTGTTGTCATTCACCAAAGCCTTGAGGCCACTATTTGCAAATGCCAGCAGGCACGGCAGCAGGATGTAGCGTATGAATCTTATCATTGAATTTTTTCTCACTTCGCCTCCATCAGCACCAGCACCAAATTGTTGTCCACATCGGGCGATTGGGTGAGCTCGATCAGCCGGTCGCGGATTTCGGGGAATTTAACGGATCGGGACCGGATGCATTCCAGATCAAATGATGATGCAGTCCATCCCAGGCGCAACCATGAAACGTAACGATTGGCCGGTTGTTCAAAAGATTGAATATAGATCGGGTCGAAGCCAAACAGGTCGTTTTGGATTACGGCATATTTTGAACGGGACGATGTGTCGCACTCCAGCAAATCGGAAAGAAGGAATACTTCCTCGGTTTTCTTGTCATAGGCGGCCGAGAACCCTTTCTGATGGGATGAGCCGGACAGGAAGAGATATTTGGAGGATTCTTTTATGGAAATGATAAAATTGATCGGATATTGTTGCTCGGGCGGTAATTTATAGGTGAAGCTCGACATATAGTCAAACGTCGGACCCTCTTTCGACCAGCCGATGATATGTGTGGCTTCCGTGCTGTGATCGGGATTGACGGTATAGAGCGTATCGAACCAGGGCTCCCAGTAGAAAGTTCTGTCGGGGCCCGCCCCAAGAACCTGGTACGAATTATTGAACAGGGGGAGGTTTTTATCGTTGGCTCTCGGAAGTATTTTTCCGGTTGGATTCAGATCCAGATCGTAAACCAGCATGGAGGCAAACCCATCGATCCCCCTCACCGGCCGTCGGGGCACCAGCACAAATTCATTCTTGCTGATAAATCGGGCCTCATCTAGAATGAATCGGTCCGCCAATTCTTCTATTTTTCGCTCCCTGATGAAGGTGCCGGAAACCGAATACTTGATCAGTTTGCTGCTCCGGTCATCGGCAACGTAAACAAAGCACTCCGAGGGATCCATCAGCACCAGCCAGGCACTCAGGAATTCTCCGGGACCTTTTCCGCTCCTGCCAATGGTTGTAACAAATTTTCCGCTGCGTTCGCAAAGAATAACGTTACTGCTGCCTCCGCCTCTGTCATCAGCAATCAAAATAAATTTTTTCCCGACTGCAAAGCTCCGGGCATTCACAAAGTAAGTATCCTCCGGAGGATAAAACTGAACTATTTCAACTGATTTCACCAGATCACTTAATTTGACACTTTTCGTCAGATTAAAAGCCTGGTTCATGTCAATTTTCTTCAGATTTCCCGGTGAATCAGACCTCGGGTTACAGCCTGAAAAGCCGAAGCAAATAAGAATGATCAAAAAAAATGTGTTTTTATTCATTGGAATTGATTTTGGATCTTACGAATTCCTCCACCTCCTTATCCACAAAATAAACATAGCACCCCCTCAGCCCCCTAGTCAGCAGCACGCGGTATATGTTTTTCACAAATTGATCAAAGCCTTTCTTATCTCGTTTAAGCGTTGGATCAAACGTTTTTGAGGGATCTCCAAACAATGATTCAGTATCAGGATCATAACGAAGATCAGGTCCGATGATGACCCCGATGTATTCGAATTCAAAGCCCTGGGCAGTGTATATGCAGCCAACCTGGTTGATGCCGCCGGGATGGTAGGCCCATTGGTACCAGAACGGAATACCGGGGGCTACGCGTTTGCCTTCCTTGGCTTCCCAGGGCATGGCGAAGTTGCCGATGACCACGTCGTTCACCAGGGTGCCATCGGGATTGGGATCGCTCCAGGGCCAGCAGTAGCCGGCAACCAGACGGGCAGAGTTGGGCTTTTCGGATTCTTTCTGGCGGATCACATCATACAGTGCCTGCGGGGTGTCGAATATCCTGAAATCGAAACGATCATCTTTGGCAAGGTTACGTGGAGCTGAATCGCTGAGACCCAGGATTGATTCCACCCACATCAGGTAGTCATTGGAGCCCATGCATCGGAACTGAGATTCAAGTTTTACTGATTCCACATGGGCATTCAGTTTTTGTGCAAACTGACGGATCATGTAAGTGTTGCCCACCTCCTGAGTTCTTACCGACTGCAGATCGTCAATGAAGAAGACCGATGTGCGGGCGCTCCGGATGAGCTGTTCGATCTGGGGCATGGTGGTACGATCCTCCGCCCGGGTGTATTGAAAGTTCGATGATTCCTGTATCCGGTGAGCCTCATCGACCAATATCAGGTCATACTGATTTTCTTTCGTCTTGTTCGGTACAAATCGGTATAAATTATTGAACAACAACCCGGCATGAGCCCCCACCATCTTTTTGAGCCCTTCGAGAAAGGATTTTGACTTGCAGGCATAGCTCACGTTCTTGCCTCTCCCGGCCGCCTCGGCGAGCAGGTTAAGCGCAATAACCGATTTGCCGGTACCCGGACCGCCATGGACGATCACCACGGATTTGGTACGAGACCGGTCGGACCGCCTGATCTTCGACAGGATCAGGTTCTTGGCAACCAGCTGCTCGTTGAGAAGGGAAAATACCTCATCGTTCGTGATCACCTTATGGGCATGATCCAGCAGCTTCTTGCCCGGCCGGATACGGCTCTGCATGAAGCGGTTGAAAATAGCGGTGCCCTCCCCGTACTGCAGCAGCCCACGCAGGCGATCTGCGAGCACCTGTACATCTTCCTTGCAGAACACCGGATAGCGGCTGATCACCTCCCGGTATTGGGGCGCAAAGAGTCCGGCATCATCGGGATGCCGGCTGTAATTGTGACAATAGGCCATGCTGGTGAGGCGGATAGGCGGCTCGTTCTCGAACTCCTCCACGAAGTTCATCAGGTAATTGTGATACCCTTCGGTCTGTTGAGACGGATGCGCTACCAACCGGGTATTCCCGCCGACAAAAGTCTCTACGAAATTTCCTTCATTCTCCGTGGCAGTCACCTGCTCCCACTGCTTCAGCTCGATCAGCACCACATTCGATGATCCGCCTGCATCTTTCCCGAAGATCAGGCAGTCGATGCGACTGTCGTTATACGGCACCTGGTACTCCAGACTCACAAAACTGTTCATCCGGATGCCGGCAATCTCAATAACATCCCGCACCCTCGACAGCGAATTCTGCCATGAGTGGTACTCTCCAGCCGATGCCTTGTGCCCGGTATAGGCAACAAACCGCTCCTGCATCATATCCGCAATGCGGTTGAGCATAACGTCTTCAACGAACTGTTCGGAGGGGTTTTGGTAGATGAGCACGTTTTTGGTTACTAGTTTTCTGGTTGCCGGTTGCCAGTTAGGGCCGGAGGGTTATTTGGATCTAATTTTCAACATTCAACACTCTGCGCTGGAGCCTCAACGTTTAAACTTCATAACTGGTCATACTTCGTTGCTTTTCCTTTCGCCTTGTCAACGGGGTATTTTTCGCCGTTTTTCTTCATCTTTTCCCTGATGATCGTTTCCACGTCGAGGCCGTTGCGATGTGCAAACATCAGGGCATAAACCAGTACGTCTGCCAGCTCATCGGCAATCTTTTGCTGCTCAACCTTTTCCACCTCCTCCACTTCCTCAGCCTTCTTCCATAGAAAAATCTCGTTCAACTCCGCTGCTTCTATTGACAGCGCAATAGCCAGGTCCTTGGAGTTATGAAACTGCGCCCAGTGTCGCTCATCACGAAATTCAATCAGAAAATCTGTAAGGGATTGTATATCTGTCATACGAATAATTGAATAGGATAAAAGTAAGAAAATGGCACGGTTTTTCGTTTGCCGGTTACCGGTTACCGGTTAAGGCCAGAGCCAAACTCCAATAATAATCAGATAGGTAGGAACTTATATATTAATAGCTTCCTTCCCAGCTCCCGCTGCAGGTTGATCCGAATAATGTCTCCTCCCAGGTTCCGGAGGCCTCCCTGCCATTTGTACTGAACGTCCCGGTAATAATGACCGTATGGTGTTCCGAACTGGGGCCGATGGTTGTTTCGATGGTAAAATGGCTGTTGGTAATAATCCATCCGGGATCTGAGGAGATTGTGACCGTTCCGCCCAGAGTAACCCCACCACATGACCAATTCGAATGTGTTAGGCCTATTTCTGTGATGTAAGCACCATTACCATCCACGATAAAAACAAAACTGCCAAATTCAGTATTAACTGTCCAGGTTCCGCTCTGCGGTAGTTTGTCCTGATCTTTATTACAGGAGATAAATACCAAAGTGCAGATCATCAGGAAAACTAATCTTTTCATAATTTGTAATTTTTATTCCCAAAAAGTTACGAAAAAACACACAACGAACCAAATATTTCTCCCGGTATCAGGTTCATTTCACGAACGGCCGGATTGATCCGTTTATACTTGCTTTATAAACCTTCCCTGCCATCCTCCAGATATTTCCGCTTCCAGCGGTCATACTGGAAGAAACGGATATCTTGATCAGTCTTCGCCGATTGAAGGTGACCCATTAAAACACTGTCTTCTTGACCAATTTTCCAATGCAGCCAATAGTCTTATCGCTACTATGATTAGTGCGGGCAATTTGCGTCGGCGGCCTTTGTTTAAGATGTTCGGCTGAAAGTGGTCATTCCTGTCCGGCAAAGGCTGATTTTGTGATCGGCGTTTCCAGTTTATGGATACGCCGATCACAAAATCAGCCTGTGCCGGACAGTTTTGACCGCCTCGCGTCGAAAATGATAAACATTCGGCGCCGCTGCAAACTAATCACCAAACTATGTGATTCATTAAGCTTTAAGCTGTATCGGACTTTTGATCAAAAAGTCACCCTCTGAACTGGTCAACCTCGAACGGCCGGAACGGGTCATCATATCCGTTTTTTCAACTCTCACTTACAATAGCCGATTTTTAAAGGGTGGTTGTTTACCCGAAGGCAGTATTTATTGGCCTTGCCTGCCAGATGCTCATTTTACCTTTTATCTGCTTTTTCCTCGCAAAAGGTTTTGGGCTTGCACCGGAGCTGGCGGTTGGGTTAATGCTCCTTGCAGCCTCACCGGGAGGTCCTACCGCCAATCTTCAACCTGATCGGTATGACGCTTGGTTATTTTATTCCCCGATTTTTCCGACTCCGGAAAAAACAAGCCATATCCATTGCATTTGAGATAGGAATACACAACGGTACGCTTGCCATTTACATTGCACTTACCGTTATCGGGAGCAGCATTATGAGCATAACTCCTGTCATATATAGCCTGATCATGTTTTTTACGGCGGCAGCATTCGGATATTTAATAAATATTGGCCGAAAAACTGAAAACGACTAGTCAGGCAATTTAGATTGTCTGAAAACCGAACTTAAAAACGATGCGTGCTTATTTTCTACAACACGCGCATGAATGCGACCAAACTTGCTTTTTCCTGTGCTGTCAGTCGTAATTCCTGAACGAGGTTGAAGTATTCAACAACATCTTCCAAAGTAAAACATCTGCCATCGTGCAAATAGGGAGGCGAGTCTTTGATGCCTCTTAAAGGAAAAGTTTTAATCATACCATCATGCGCCATCATCATTCCATTAACCATTTCCTGTTTATAGAATCGTTCCGCCTTTAAATTGTGCATGTTATTATCGGTATAATAGGGGGCAGGGTGACATGAAACACAGCGGCCTTTGCCATTAAAAATTGCTTCTCCCTGCAATTCTGACGCAGTTGCTTTGGTTTTATCCAATTCACCATAAATATTAAGCTTTTCTGTTGGCGGGAAATCTAATATCGCCATGAATTCGGCCATAAAATGAACTTGCGAACCACGATCAAGAATGTTAACTCCCTTTTTTGCTGCCATTACATGATCGCCATCAAAGTAGGCTGCCCGTTGTTCGAATTCGGTGAAATCTTCAACTGATTTAAGTCCTCGTTGCGAACCGAAGAGCCGCTGAATACTTACTCCCCGCAAAGACGGAGTTTCAATCCGGTGTCTGAACTCCTGTGGCCTGATGTCCCCAACCAGGTGGTTCGCACCGTTGGTGTGACCGTTGACATGGCAATCGAAACAGGTGACACCCAGGCTGGGCCGGTCGGTTCGCCGGTCTTCGGTAGCATTGAACTGCTGTTGTGGAAACTGGGTGACCAGCAACCGCAATCCTTCAAGTTGTTTTGGATTTAAAAGTCCATTAAAAATTTCGTAGTAATTATCGATGGTAATTAACCGGCCTTGCGATACATCACCCAAATCGGGACGCGTGGTCAGATAAATGGGAGGTGCCCGATCAGGCAGAATATGCTCCGGAAGATCAAAATCCAAATCGAAACGAACAAGCCGCGGAAGCGAATCAGTAATCATCAGGGGGAAAAGCATGCCGCCTTCTGCATGATCCGCAAATGGGAGTGGTTTGTAAGGAAAGATGCCCTTGGTTTTTATTTGCTCAGGCGTTAACTTATCCAGATCTGCCCAATTATTGTCTTGAAGTTTAGCAGTGGGGCCCACGGGTATGTGTTTCCCTCCCGACATGACAACATCCGGGGATGTTTTTTTTGATAGATCGTACCGGGCATTAAGCAGATCATTGTGTTCTTTTGCACGATCAGCTTTTACCTTCATCCGTTCAGCTTTAATTTGATCAAAGCCTGCATCCTGGTTGACCGGCCCATAAGAAGAAACAACTTTCGCTTTCTGAGCGCAAGCAACATCGAAGTTGATTATTGTAATCAACGAAATGAAAAAATAAACCAGCTTTCTATTGAACGGTTTCATTTTTTAGCCCTCCATTTTAAGAACTATAATTAATCCTTTATTCCCTTTCAAAGGTATACTTTCAATTAAAATGAAAATCCTGAAACCAAATTTAAACTCCTTTAGTCTGTCAGGTGTTATACATTTTTTCAAAAAAGTTATATTATTCCCACATTGCACTTCTCACTTGGCATTCATTTCCCGGGCTGAGCTGGCCGGGGCTGGTTTTTCTTTCTCGCGAAGCCGCGAAGACGCAAAGCCGCTCTTTTGTTCCCTCGTGGCTTAATCATGAAAGGGCTCTTCCGGCAGGTTTCTTGGGCCACCCAATTTTGACACTTTTTTAACTTATTCACGACAATATTGTTAAGCTCATAGCGGGGAGTTAAAAGTTGACTTAAAACCCGGGAAAGGACACGGAGTTTATTATTCTATTACCTGCGATTCAAACAATTTGAAACAATGAAAAATCTATTCAAATATTTTTTTGGGATTTTGATATTCCTGGTGGCTTCGACTTACCAGGCAGATAGCCAGCAAATCTTCTTTAATAAAATTCCACCGCCTGATGGTAAAACATTCGTACATGTGACAGGCATTACTCAGGATGTGAATGGATACATGTGGCTGGCCACAAAAAAAGGCCTTTGCCGGTATGATGGTTATCAAATGACCACCTATAAAAACAATCCATTAGACCCTAATTCACCGGCAACTGATGTTCTGGAAACGATTTGTGTAGATTCAACGGGTATTGTCTGGATCGGCACCAGTGGGGCCGGAATTGACCGGTTCGATCCATCAACGGGATTGTTTAAACATTTTCGCCATAACCCACAAGATCCGGGGAGTCTGAGTGGAGATTGGGTAACGGTTCTAATGCTGGATCATGAAGGAATTCTTTGGGTGGGCACCGGATTGGGTCTTGATCGCTATGATGAAAAATCCGGCACATTTAAGCATTTCAGGAATAATCGCGGTGATTCGACAAGTATTAGCAGCGATGAAGTAGAAGCCATTTATGAAGACAGGCAGGGAATACTTTGGGTTGGCACTGGGTCTGTGTATGGGGCAGCAAAAAATAATATGGAGCGTGGCGGACTGAATAGAATGAATAAAAAAGAAGAAACGTTTACACACTTTATGCATGATCCCCGGGATCCTAATAGTCTGATCAACAATAAAGTGAGGGCTATTTTTGAAGACAGTAAAGGTACCTTATGGATAGGAACTGCGGGAGACGGGTTACATACTATGGACAGAACAAAAGGAACATTTACACGTCATCAATATGATCCCAAACATCCTGAAAAGTTAAGCCGTCCGCCCATAAGTAGAAATTTCCCGGAAACAGACCACATCACATTTATCAGGGAGGACGCTGCCGGAGCAATATGGATTGGAACCACCGAATCCGGCATAAATTATTACAATCCCAAAACGACAAAAACAACTCATTTTGAATCGGAAAAAGATGTTGACGGTGCTTTTACTGACCGTACAGCCTGGTGGTCGTTTTCATCAAGGGATGGGGTACTGTGGATAAGTACATTAATGGGGAACCTTTACCGGATTGATCCATTGCGAAAGGAAATTCCTCACTATACTTCGTCAAGCGGAGCTGTAAACTACTTTTATCAGGAACAGGGTGGAATACTTTGGTTAGCTACCGATAATGGAATTATTCGAAAGGATGTAAATAATGAAATTGTTAATTGGACTGACGATGAAAGAAACCTTTCTGTAATCAAAGATAATTGGACCTCTGTTATTAGTGGCGATGATCAGGGTAACATTTTGATTGGTCAGAGGGGTTTATACATGTGGAATGCTAAAAATGGGAAAATAACTACCTATAAAAATGATGCAAAAAGCAAGAAAAGCATAAGCAATGCTGGTATCAGTGCTATACTGGAAGACAAGGATGAGAAATTATGGATAGGAACATTTGGGGGTTTAAATTTTCTGGATTTAAAAACCGGAAATTATTCGAATTATTTGATTAATCCGGTTGATACTTCAAAGTATGGACAGAATAGTATTACCGCAATTCTCAGGGATAAAACAGATAAGTTATGGATTGGAAGTTTGATGGGAGGAGGCCTAAATCTATTTAATGAAAAGACCGGAGAATTTAAAAACTATCTTAACGTATGGGATGTCAACTGTCTCTATGAGGATTCGTCGGGCACAGTGTGGGTTGGAAGTAATGATGGGCTTTATAAATATGATCTTAGTTCTGACAAATTTATTCTTTACAGTGATTCAAACACAAAGGCTGAAATATCTTCAGTATTATGTATTGTTGAAGACAACCAAAGTTATCTGTGGTTAGCCACAACCAATGGAATTGTCAGAATTAATCCTCAACGAAATGAGACCAGTTTATATGCGGAAAAAAATAAAAGTAATGAAAATGGATTCAAACCGGGTTCCGGTTATAAAGGACGAAATGGAGCAATTTATTTTGGAGATGGTAATGGCTATTATGCATTTAATCCGGCTGAATTAACACGGAACATAAAGGCACCTGGGATTATTATAACTAACTTCAGCCTTGCAGATCACAGTGTTAAACCCGGATCATCTGGTCCCTTAAAGGAAAGCCTGTTAAAAGTAAAAGAGATTCGGTTACGATTTGATCAGAATGTTTTTTCCTTTGATTTTGCTGGTTTAGATTATGCTAATCCTGTAGGAAACCGGCATCTGTTTATGCTGGAAAACTACGATAAAATCTGGCATCGGGCAAATTCGGAACATAGAGCTTACTATTTCAATGTTCCACCGGGGAAATATGTATTTCGGGTAAAAGTTGCAAACAGTTATGGGGTATGGGCTGAGAAAAAAATTGCTATCACCATTTTGCCTCCTTGGTGGGGAACATGGTGGGCATATGTATTTTATGGATTACTCTTTTTATGCCTGGTGTTCTTGTCAGACCGGATCATGAGAAAGCGCCTCCTTGAAAAAGAAAGGGCAATGGCAAAAGAGAAGGAACTTGAACAGGCGAAAGAGATAGAAAAGGCTTATCACCAGCTAAAAACTACCCAATCACAGCTCATCCAATCCGAAAAGATGGCTTCCCTCGGAGAACTCACCGCCGGCATCGCTCATGAGATTCAAAACCCATTAAACTTCGTGAATAATTTTTCGGAAGTGAGCAATGAGTTAGTAGATGAGATGAATGAAGAATTGGACAAGGGAGATATTGATGTAGCAAAAGTCATTGCATCCGACATCAAACAAAATCTTGAAAAAATTCTTCACCATGGCAAACGTGCCGATGCCATTGTAAAAGGTATGCTGCAACACAGCCGGAGCAGCTCGGGAATGAAAGAGCCAACCGATATCAATCACCTCGCTGATGAGTACTTGCGCCTGTCATATCATGGACTCAGGGCCAAAGACAAATCCTTCAATGCCGATTTTAAAACGGATTTTGACCCGAGCATGCCTAAGATCAGTGTCATTCCGCAGGATATAGGAAGGGTATTGCTGAACCTGATCAACAACGCATTTTACGCGGTGTCCGTCAAAGCCCTGGCAGCGGCGAACGGTCACTTTAAACCCACTGTGATCGTCAGTACTAAAAAACTTGGCAGCTATATTGAGATCCGGGTGAAGGATAACGGTAATGGCATTCCTGATGATATTCTGGGAAAAGTTTTCCAACCCTTTTTTACCACCAAACCCACCGGAGAAGGAACTGGATTAGGATTGAGTTTGAGTTACGATATTGTAAAAGCACATGGAGGGGAGTTGAAGGTGGAGACGAAGGAAGGGGAAGGGTCAACATTTATGATTCAATTACCATTGAAAAACGGCGAATTATGAAAATACTTCTGGTAACGTTTACACTTTTTATTTGCATACAACTCTTCGCACAGCAAAGGAGTGCCGCAGATGTGCAGAATTTTAATCCCAGGTTTGAGGTTTTTAAACTGCCCGGGGATACGCAGGAAAACAGGGTACAAGGATTGGTACAGGATAAAACAGGTTTCCTCTGGTTTGCCACGCAGGGAGGGCTATTACGCTACGATGGGCAAAACTTTGTTACGTACCGCTACGATGGCAATAATCCGAATTCATTGTCAAACGATTATATCGAGTCTCTGTTTCTTGATTCCAAAGGCCGGCTTTGGATGACACACTGGCAGCAGGGAGCGTTAACTACTTTCGAACCCGAACGGGGAATTTTTACCAGATACCAGCATGATCCGGACAATCCCGAATCCCTGAGCGGCAATGTATTAAGTTGTGTTGCAGAGGACCATCAGGGTTTTATATGGATTGGAGGGGAGCTCGGGCTTGACCGGTACGATCCTAAAACCGGAAAGTTTAAGCATTTTCAACACGATCCCGAAAACCCGAACTCACTTTCTTACAACCGGGTCAGGGCACTTTATGTCGATAAAACGGGTACGCTGTGGGTTGGAACGGGTTTCCCATGGGAAACAAATTCAAGCGAAGGCGGATTAAACAGGTATAATCCTGAAAACGAAACATTTACGCGATACCTGCATGCCCCGGAAGATTCCACCAGCCTGATCAACAACAAAATCAGGTCGATACTGGAAGACAGCAAAGGCAATTTTTGGATCGGTACTGTTGGCGATGGTTTACATTTAATGGACAGGGAAAAGGGCACTTTCAAGAGGCTGACCCACGATCCTTTAAACCCGGAAAAGTTATCAGGTCCGTGGCAGCCCGGACCCATTCCGGCTGTTTCTGATTCTTCCACGCATATTTCTTCAATTTTCGAAGACGATGAAGGCAGAATCTGGATAACCGCTTTCCCTGGCGGACTTAAATTGTTTGATCCGGTTTCCGGGATCAACCGGCATTTTAAAATGGGCAGCGGCACGGGCAACCTTAATACCGACTTCCTTTGGCAAACCTATCAGACAAATGACGGAACCCTGTGGATTACATCCGGTGGCGATGGTCAGACAGTTTTCAAAGTCAAACAGTATGACGACCTGTTTCCCTTTTTCAACATTCCGATGAAAGAGGATGAATCAAGATCAGTTTCTCATGGGATTTTAAAGGACAGATCGGGCAATATATGGATAGGGCATGAAAATCCCGTTTTTCTCGAACGCATTGATCGCCGGACAGGTTCGAGAACAGTTTTTAAAATTGGCGATCCTCAGAAACAGGTTACAAGGATTCATGGATTAATGGAGGACAGGGAGGGATATATATGGGTTGGAACAGACAGAGGTCAATTTCGTGGAAATTCCGAAACTTCCGTTTTCCAGTTCTTTCAACCACCTGGAATTTCTGATGAAATAGCACAAAGTTTATTTTTGGAGGTTTTACAAGCCCGCTCCGGCCATTTCTGGTTTGGGAGCTGGGAACACGGACTTTTTCGTTACGACCCGGCAACAGGTGACGTTGTAAACTATGCGCACGATCCCAACGATCCAAACAGCCTTGGCGGAAAATTGGTTGGGTCTATTTATGAAGATGAAAAAGGAAATATTTGGGTGGGTGGAGGTTCTCCGTTTGGCGACATATTTAATCCATTGTTTTTAGACCGTATTAATCCGCAAACGAACAGAATAGAACGATTTTTTAAAGCAAATAAGCAGCTTGGCATGCTCTCGTACATAACTGAAGATAATGGCGGAAACATCTGGTTTGTTGATTGGTTAAACGGATTTCAAAAGTTAAATCCAGCCACCGGAACATTCAAATCGTTTAATCCTAACAACAGTCTTTTGCCTTCAAATTACCTGTTATCCCTGGTAAAATCAGGAGATGGAAAATTTTGGTTAAGCGATCAGAATTCGATCATCGAGTTTGACCCGGAGATTGAAACAATGTCGGTTTATAATGCCAATAGCGGTATCAGAAATGCCTATGACCATTACAATAGCGGCTATGCAGCACATGACGGGGAACTTTTTTTCAGCCGGAAAGGGGGTTTTCATGCCTTTTATCCCAACCAGATTTTACAACAAAAAAATACCCGGTTACCTGATATCCGAATAACTAACTTCCAAATGCTTGGCGATCAAAATTCATCTGCAGTTCTTAAATTGTTGGAGAAACCGGTCTGGCAAAAGGCAGCTATCCGATTGGCACACGACCAGAATTTATTTACTTTTTCGGTTGCCTGTTTCGATTTTTATGATGCTTCAACCATTCAGTTGCAATATATGCTCGAAGGCTACGACAAGGCATGGCGTAATGATGTGCGTGGTGGGGAAACTTCCCCGTACACTAATGTTCCGCCAGGTGAATATACTTTCCGGGTACGTGGAGCCAATAGTTTTGGGGTGTGGAATATGGAAGGTGTCAGTATGGGAATCACCATCCTGCCGCCCTGGTGGAAAACCTGGTGGGCTTATGCATTTTATTTGTTTTTGATGTTGATTGGCATATGGCAGGTTCATAAATTCCAAAGAGAAAGAACCATAAGAATGGAACGCGAAAAATCGCGTGAGCGGGAACTTTTGCAAGCCCGCGAAATTGAAAAGGCATATACCGAACTAAAAACAACCCAGACCCAGCTCATCCAGGCCGAAAAGATGGCGTCGTTGGGCGAACTCACCGCCGGAATAGCCCACGAAATTCAGAATCCATTAAACTTCGTGAACAACTTCTCTGAAGTAAATACAGAATTGATTGATGAATTGGAACAGGAAGCTGATAAAGGTAATTATGATGAAGTAAAAGCAATTGCGAAGGATATTAAAGAAAATGAACAAAAGATAAACCACCACGGAAAACGTGCCGACGCCATTGTAAAGGGAATGCTTCAACACAGCCGCAGCAGCACTGGCGTAAAAGAACCAACCGACATCAACGCCCTGGCGGATGAATACTTAAGACTTGCCTATCATGGATTACGGGCAAAAGACAAAAGTTTTAATGCAGATTTTAAAACAGAATTAGATGAATCATTACCAAAAATTAAGCTAATTGCTCAGGATATGGGACGGGTTTTGCTAAATCTGATTAATAATGCTTTTTATGCGGTTACTGACAAGAAAGCACAACAGCCTGAAAACTATAAACCAACAGTGATTGTCAGTACAAAAAATGAAGATGGCAAAGTAATAATCAAGGTGAAGGATAACGGCAACGGCATTCCCGAAGAAATCAAAAACAAAATTTTCCAGCCCTTTTTCACAACCAAACCAACAGGTGAAGGAACGGGATTAGGATTGAGTTTGAGTTATGATATCATCAAAGCGCATGGCGGAGAATTAAAAGTGAACACGATAGAAGGTGAAGGAACAGAATTTATCATCGTATTAACTGAAAAATAAAATTGAAAATGAAAATATTAGTAGTTGACGACGAAAAAGACATACAACCATTGTTTCAACAACGGTTCAGAAAAGAAATTAAAAATGGTGAAATTGATTTCGTTTTTGCATTCTCCGGCGAAGAAGCTCTGACTTGCTTAAAAGACTATCAACATGAAGCAGTGTTGATTCTTTCTGATATTAATATGCCAGGAATGAGTGGCTTGGAATTATTAAGTGAGATCAAACAAAAAAACCATGTTCCACCACCAGTAGTGATGATGATTACAGCCTATGGGGATGATGAGAATTATAAACGGGCGATGGACTTAGGTGCAGATGATTTTCTTGCCAAACCAATTGATTTTATATCCCTAAAAGAAAAAATTAAAACTTTTGTATTATGACAAAAATACTTGTGGTTGACGACGAAAGTGATCTTGAGATTTTGATCAAACAGAAATTTCGCAAAAAAATACGGGAAAATAGCTATGAATTTGTTTTCGCTATAAATGGTGTCCATGCATTAGAACAATTGGAGCAACATAAAGATGTTGATGTTGTACTTAGCGACATTAACATGCCTGAAATGGATGGTCTTACCTTACTTTCCAGACTTAATGAAAAGCACGGCTTGATAAAGTCTGTTATAGTTTCAGCTTATGGTGATATGGATAATATCAGGATTGCCATGAATCGGGGGGCTTTCGATTTTATCACTAAACCTGTAGATTTTAACGATCTGGAATTGACCATCGAAAAAACCATTAAACACGTTGATTTCATAAAAAAAACCTTACAGGCCATTAAGGAGAATAACATCCTTAAAATGTATGTCGACGAAACTGTATTAAACTTCATGGATACCCGTGAATTTGAATCGTCGATCATGGCAAATGAAACGATTGAAGCATCTGTTGTTTTTATTGATATTTGTGGATTTACTTCAATTAGTGAAAATGAGACACCAGATACCGTTGTTCAACTATTGAACAGTTACTTTGATGTGATGGTTAAAGAAATCATCGAACAGGATGGCTTCATTGACAAATTCATTGGGGACGCTATTATGGCCGTTTTCAGAGGCGATCACCATCTTGACAGGGCTATTGATGCCTGCTTGTCTATTCGAACAGAGGTCGGAAATTTACCTTCATTTTCAGAAAACGTCACATTCAAGCCCAGTGTTACCATCGGAATTAATAGCGGCGAATTGGTATCTGGAAATATTGGTTCTGCAAGCATAAAACGATTTGATTATACGGTAATAGGAGATGTGGTTAACACAGCTCAACGACTTGAATCAGTAGCTAAACCCGGTCAAATTATCATTAGTGCATCATCTTATGAAATGGTGAAGGACTCTTTTAAATGTGTTAAAGTGGGTGAAGTAAAGCTAAAGAACAAAGCGCACCCTCTGGTAATTTATGAGGTAATGGAATAGCCGATGGACGCGCCTTTAAAAATTACAACCGCTGCCGTTTATAATGAACAACCAGTTTCAATTATTGTGTGGCAGGTTCTATATCAGAGCAGTTAATAGATTACCAGATCCGGTCTTGTGTCCGTGATCATCATGCGTTGTATTGGTTTTAGGGTCATAATGGCCCTTTTTGTGGCCATGACTGTCATAGATTACGAGTTTTCCACTTTGTTCTTTAATCTCGCCAATTTTGTGACCGTGTTTGTCTTTTAAAACTTGATTTTCCATAACTAGATAGTTTTATTAGGAAACAATTGCTTATTGGATTTCGATTTTATCTGGCTAAAAAGTAACATTTTTACTGGAACTTGTCAAAGAATTCAATAACTCAATTAGTCTAAAGTTAAGGCATACTTTCATTACAACAAAAACTTTTTCGAGAGTCCCGGGTTCGACTGTTTCAACTACAATTATCGTGACTTGTTGACCGGAGCCTGGTTTTTTGTTTCTCGCAGAGACGCCAAGACGCAAAGCCGCTTTTTTGTTCCTTCATGGCTTAATCATCAAACCGCTCTTCCGGCAGCCATTTTTAGCTGGCTCTTTTTGTTTTTGATAAACTATTCTTCGCTTTTAAACTTAGTAAGTGGTCTGGATTTTAGGGAGTAATATATATAGTCTGATCATGTTTTTTACTGCGGCAGCATTCGGGTATTTAATAAATATTGGCCGAAAAACTGAAACGAATTGAACGGTTTCATTTTTTAGCCCTCCATTTTAAGAACTGTAATTAATTCTTTATTCCCACATTGCACTTCTCAGACTGGTAATCCGGTTTTCGGCAGCTGAAGCAATCAACCCGTAAACCCCGTTATAGTCCCCAACTTTTATTCGCTTCAACCTTATGGAATCAACCCCTTCCGCAGGATGATTGTCTGGATTCGGCGGAAAACCATGAGCGGCGATCTGACTGCCAACTTTCTCGTTCAGGGGGATAAAATCAGTCATAACATACGTATACCCACCCTCCCAAACAAGGAGTGAAATCGTGAATTCGATGTATTCATGTTGAAGGTAACGATTGTCAGGAGAACCCGGAAAACGGGAATCAACCGGTCCAAAACTATGATGAATCAGGGCTTTAGCAATAATCACCCCTTTCTCCTGATCCTGAAGGAGAATGACACAATGTGTTGAGGCTGGAAAATCATGTTTAAACCATTCCAGGGCCCGGGAAAACAGTTCCATTTTGGTTGCGGGCGGAACAACCCTTATCTCCTCACGGAAGGAAATTCTTCCGTTCAGGCTGTCAACGGGTAGTTTTTGCATTTTTTTTAAGTCCCATTGCCCATAGATTGCAGTGCTTCCGATCAGGATGGCTGCAAAAACCATTAACCTCTTTTTCATGATTCCGGATTTATGTGAAAAATATGGGGACTTTTCACTTGGCTTTCATTCTACAAGATAATGATTTTTTGTTTCTCGCAGAGGCGCAAAGACGCAAAGGAGTGGATTCCAGTCAGCCGGGGTGACGCGGGAAAGGTGGGCGGAAAATCTTCAAAGGTAGCAGATTCAGTAAAAGAGATTTTTACCGGCAACCTGAAAGACTGGATAGTGTCTGGAATATTTAACAGATAATATGTAGAACAAGAAAAAGCCTGCAAGTGGTTGATTTGCAGGCTTTTGCGAAAATTTTCTTGCCAATATTCGTGGAGACAAGGGGAGTCGAA
Organism: Bacteroidetes bacterium GWF2_49_14; assembly: GCA_001769295.1. GTDB lineage: Bacteria > Bacteroidota > Bacteroidia > Bacteroidales > UBA12481 > UBA12481. The sequence continues at coordinate 80,495 of MEOR01000031.1, forward strand.
CCCCTGACCTCTTGACTGCCAGTCAAACGCTCTAGCCAACTGAGCTATGCCCCCAAAATCGGACTGCTAAAATAGCGCTTTTTCGGTTCGGTCTCCCAACCGGGTCGAATTTTTTTACATCCGGGTCTTAAACCCTTTCAACCAATTCAACCAATTCAACCATTTCAACGTAACTTTGGGTATAGGGTAAGGGGTATAAGGTTTGGGGTATGAGGTTCGGGGAAGACAGCACTGAGCCTTACACCCCGGACCCCGAACCGAAAGCTTTTTTCTTTTGTTTTGTTTAGGATTCTTTATTACTTTTAGGACCTCAAATTTTACTCCGATGATCAGCAAGAAAACAGACCGGGCAAATCTCGAATCGAAGAAGGGACTCTTCACTGAGATTGGATTGGTAATCGCACTCATCTTTACGCTGGCTGCATTCGAATACACCAAGGAAGACCTGAAAACGAACAGTCTTATGGCCATCCGGGATGCACAGGGCGATGAGGAAATCGTTCCCATCACCCGCCAGGAGCTCCAGAAACAGGAGCCTCCGAAGCCCAAAACCATTATCATCGACCTGAAAATCGTTGATGACGATATCAAGCTGAACGATGACCTGAACTTCGATGCTTTCGATGCCAACCAGAACGACGCTATCAAAATCGAAAGCTTGATCGGAAACCAGGCCGAAGAAGAAGAAGATGCCCAGATTTTCCAGATCGTTGAAGATATGCCGAAATTCCAGGGCGGAGAGATCGAAGAGTTCCGTAACTATATCCAGACGATGGTCAAATATCCGCCGCTGGCCATGGAAAACGGAATCAGCGGAACCGTCTATGTAAGCTTCGTGGTTAACCGCCGCGGTGAAATCGCCGGTATCAACATCATCCGCGGAGTAGATCCCTCCCTGGATGAAGAGGTTATCAAAGCCCTCAAAGGCGCCCCGAAATGGGAACCCGGCAAACAGCGCGGCAAACCGGTTAACGTGTCGTTCTCGATACCGGTCAAATTTATTCTGCAATAAGCGTAATGCTGAAGATATACCAGGCCGTTTCTTTGAAGCGGCCTTTTTTATAATTGACCTCGCTGCGCTCGGCTAATTGGCCTCCCGTTGGTCGGCTAATTGGTTCAGCTACGCCTCACTAATTAGCGCGTAGCGCCAATTAGCCGAGCGCAGCGAGGTCAATTAGCCGACCAACGGGAGGCCAATTTCTAATTACAGGAGTTAAATTGTGGAAACAGCAGTTGTAGTAGGAGTGATAACCCAGCGGCAGGACCTTCGGACGGTACTGGACTACCTCGATGAGCTGGAGTTCCTGGCGGAAACGGCAGGGGCTACGGTGGTGAACCGGTTTATGCAACGGGTGGATGATGCCAACCCGGGAACCCTGATCGGAAAGGGAAAGCTTGAGGAGATTCAGCTGTATGTAGAAGAGAATGAGGTGGATATGGTTATTTTCGATGATGACCTGACACCCACGCAGCTCCGGAATATCGAAAAGGCTATCGGTGTACGGGTGCTCGACCGCACCAACCTGATCCTTGATATCTTTGCCAAACGGGCCCAGACAGCCTATGCCAAGGTGCAGGTGGAACTCGCCCAGTATCTTTACCTGCTTCCCCGACTGGCCGGCCTCTGGACGCACCTCGAAAGGCAGCGCGGGGGGATCGGATTGCGGGGCCCGGGGGAACGGGAGATCGAGACCGACCGCCGCGTGATCCGCGACCGGATATCGAAATTAAAAGAAGAGCTGCACGCCATCGACCGGCAGATGCAGACCCAGCGCCAGAACCGGGGCAAACTGGTTCGCGTTGCGCTGGTGGGATATACAAACGTCGGTAAGTCAACGATGATGAACATGCTCAGCAAATCCGAAGTCTTTGCCGAGAACAAGCTGTTCGCCACCCTCGATACCACCACCCGCAAAGTGGTGATCGAAAACCTTCCGTTCCTCCTGAGCGATACCGTCGGTTTTATCCGGAAACTGCCCCATCACCTGGTGGAATCGTTTAAAAGCACGCTCGATGAGGTGAGGGAATCGGACCTGCTGGTGCATGTGGTCGATATTTCGCACGCGGGATTCGAGGAGCAGATCGAGGTGGTGAACCAGACCCTGGCCGACCTCAAGTGCGCTGAAAAGCCTGTAATACTGGTGTTTAACAAGATGGACGCCTTCTCGCACGTGGAAAAGGAGGAGGACGACCTGACCCCCTCAACAAAGGAAAATATCAGTCTGGATGATTTAATGAATTCATGGATGGCAAAAAACAATAATCCTTGTATTTTTATTTCGGCCAAAAACAAAACAAATATCGAGGCGTTAAAAGAAATGCTTTATGCGCAGGTTAAAGAAATTCATGCATCGCGTTTTCCCTACAATGATTTCCTCTATTAGGCAATACCTGCGGGTAGCACTCTTCCTGGTGCCGCTGGCCTTCCTCACGGTCACCGGATGCAAGAGTCCGACGACGACCAATGAAGGCGGCGTGGAGGAGACCTTCCCCGATGTTTTTCCTAAATTTGCCCTACTCACCGGTGAAAAGGCCAAAATGGCCGACAGCCTGCGGCACCATTTCGATAAGCTGGCCAAGTCCGGATTCAACGGCACCGTTCTGTTTGCCGAAAAGGGAGAGGTGGTTTTCAGCAAAGCCTATGGATATGCCAACCTGAAAACGAAGGACTCCCTAACCATGTCATCGGCCTTTCAGCTGGCATCCGTTTCGAAGCCTATCACTGCGCTGGCCGTGCTGGTTCTTAAGGACGACGGCAAGCTTTCCGTCGACGACTCCGTTCAGAAATACATCCCCGAGCTGCCCTATCCCGGCATCACCATCCGTCACCTGCTCACCCATCGCAGCGGCCTTCCCAACTATATGTATTTTGCCGAGGAGGACTGGTACAACAAGGATATTCCGCTTAAGAACCGCGATGTGATTGACCTGATGGTCAAAAATCAGTATAAGCCCTACTACCTTCCCGACAGGCGCTACAATTATTCAAACACCAATTATGCCCTGCTGGCCTATATCGTGGAACAGGTATCGGGAATGAAATTCGAGGATTTTGTACGGAAGCGCATATTCATCCCCTGCGGCATGCGCGATGCCAGCATCTATAACAAGAACATGAGTGCAGTAAACACAAATCCGGTGGTTGGATACATCTCACGAACCGGAGAGGCCGAGAATACGTTCATGAACGGAGTCGTCGGCGATAAGGGTGTCTACTGCTCGGCCTTTGATCTCCTGATGCTCGATCAGGCCCTCTACGCCGGAAAACCCGTGAGCCAGGCCACCCTGCACGAAGCTTTTACACCCCACCATAAAGACCTCAGGATCAACGACAATTACGGTCTCGGCTGGCGGCTCGATTTCACCGAGCCCTGGAACAAGGTGATCTATCACACCGGCTGGTGGAAAGGGTTCCGAACCTACTTCATCCGCGAAACCGGCGAACAGCGTACGATCATCGTACTGTGCAACACGATGAGGGCGAGTCGGTTTAATACGAAGGAACTACGCGAAAGGTTTTAACCGGTTGCCGGTTGCCAGTGGCCGGTTTGGCCTCGGAGCTTTGTCATCCCCGCGCAAGCGGGGACCGCGACCCCTAACCGCACCTTGGCTAAAGCACTTGTCATCCCCGCGAAAGCGGGGACCGCGACCCATAAAGGGCGGTAGTCAAATGAACCGATCCCCGCTTTCGCGGGGATGACAAGTGCATCACACCAATTTCTGGCTAATTAGGTATTCCGCAATCTGCACCGCATTCGTTGCGGCGCCTTTGCGGAGGTTATCGGAAACAATCCAGAGATTCAGGCTTTTCGGCTGCGATTCGTCGCGGCGGATGCGGCCGACAAATACCTCGTCGCGTTCGTGGGCGGTGAGGGCCATCGGATAGATCGATTTTGACGGGTCATCCTGCACAATGCAGCCCGGAGCTTCGGATAAAATTTTTCGTATATCGTTGATATCGTATTCGTTATGAAACTCGATATTAACAGCCTCCGAGTGGCCGCCTACCACCGGCACGCGCACCGTGGTTGCCGTCGCCATGATCGAATCATCCCCAAGAATCTTACGGGTTTCATTCACCATCTTCATCTCCTCCTTCGTATACCCGTTATCGGTGAACACATCGCACTGCGGAATGCAGTTGCGGTGGATCTGGTGGGGGTACGCACGAACGCTTACCTCCGGGCCGGCGCTAAGGCCGGCCCGTACCGGGTTGTCATCCCGGCGAATGCCGGGATCTCCTGGCTCCGGCAATGGAGATCCCGGCATCCGCCGGGATGACAGCGCCGCACTAGCGACCTCCTCCGCTTCGAGCTGCCTCAGCGCCTTAACCCCCGTGCCCGTTACCGATTGATATGTGCTGATAACCAGTCTTTTAATCTTATAGGCCCGATGAAGGGGTGCCAAGGCCACCAGCATCTGGATGGTGGAGCAGTTGGGGTTGGCAATGATTTTATCGTCGACGGTAAGCAGATGTGCATTGATTTCAGGGATGACCAGCTTCTTTGAGGGGTCCATCCGCCAGGCCGAGGAGTTGTCGATCACAGTGATTCCGGCGGCGGCAAATTTCGGCGCCCACTCGAGCGAGGTGTTGCCGCCAGCTGAGAAAATGGCCACAGCCGGTTTCCTGTTGATGGCATCCTGCATGGAGACAACCGTATATTCCTGTTTTCGGAAGATGATCTTTTTGCCGACCGACTTCTCCGAAGCCACCGGGATCAGTTCCGTAACCGGGAAATTCCGTTCCTCCAATACCTGTAGCATCTTGCTGCCAACCAGGCCCGTAGCGCCAACAACTGCAATTTTCATCTGTTTTTTCTCCAATTCTTGTTAGTTACTGCATCTATATTAAAAAGTGCACAAAGATAGACAAGATGAGAAGAATAATTATGCTGATGGTGGTGGTAGTTGGGGTTGAAATGGTTGAAGGGGTTGAATTGGTTGAAGGGGTTGAATTGGTTGAAGGGGTTGAACTGGTTGAACTGGTTGAACTGGTTGAGCCAGAACTCACCCTCACACCCACACTCACACCCGCACCCTCACACCAACACTCACACCCACACACACACCCTTTCGCCCCCATGCCCCTAAACCCACTCCTCATCTCCGAACTCCTCTTCGATCCCTCCCCCTCTGTCGGCCTGCCGGAGTTTGAGTACGTGGAGTGGCACAATCCGGGCCCGGATACGGTGGAGCTGCGGGGGTGGGAGTGGGTGGTGGGGGAGGAAGTGGATAAAGCTAAGAGAGTTAAGGTAGTTGAGGGAGTTAAGCTGGCGGCGGGAGAATATATCATTGTGTGCGGGAAGGGGGCGGCGGAGGCGTTACGGCCGTTCGGGCGGGTGCTGGTGCTGGATCCTTTTCCGGCGCTGAAAAACACGGGCGACCGGCTCACGCTGATCGATCCGGAGGGCCGGGAGGTGCATTCCGTGGCTTATTCAACCGGTGCCTATACCGATGCACTCAAGGCCGATGGGGGGTGGTCGCTGGAGCTCTCCGACCTGAGTAATTTCTGTTCCGATTCAGCCTGGATACCCTCGGAGGACCCCACGGGCGGCACCCCCGGCCGGGCCAATTCCCGCAGCCTGACCCTGGCCTTTCCGCCGGCTCCGGTGCTGCTCCGCGCAGGGCTGTATGATTCCGAAACGATGTTTGTGCTGTTCTCCGGACCGCTCGAACCGGGGCTGGAGATGAATAATTATGCAGTCCGGCTTCAGCCGGGAGGGTGGGTGGCGGAGGCGGTGCCGCCGGTACGGTACGGCTTTCCGGGACTCTTCTTTCGACTGCCGAAGGGGCTGGCCGATACAACCCTCTATACCCTGGAGCTCAGCGGCGCCCCCTGCGGGTGCGGCGGGACCGGAGCACTGCTCAGGTTGGCAGGCTTCAGCCTGCCCAGGGAGCCCGACAGCGCCGGGGTGGTGATCAATGAGGTGATGTTCGACCCCGGCACCGGTAACCCCGAATGGGTGGAACTCTTCAACCGGGGCACAAAAACAGTGGAGCTGAACGAAATGATCCTCGCCCGGGCCGATACCAGCGGCTCCGTCATCAGCTTCAGCAACAGCCAGGAGCTGCCCTTTCTGATGCTGCCCGGGAGTTACGCGGTACTCACCGCATCGGTATCGGGCTTACTAAACAGTTATCCCGATATGGATCCCGGGCTCGCATGCGGCCGTACAGATATGCCCGCCCTTTCAAACAGCGCATCCCGACTGATCCTGTTCGACCGCTTCCAGCGGGTGATCGATCAGGCGCTGTACGACCCCGACTGGCACTATCCGTACCTGGAGGAGACGGCGGGGGTGTCGTTGGAGAGGGTGGATCCGCAGGCCAGCGGGTTGGTTAGGGGGAGTTGGTTCTCGGCGGGAAGACAGCGCGACGTAGAGACGCATTATTATGCGTCTCTACACCGAGGCGGGACACTGGCTGACGTAGAGACGCATAATAATGCGTCTCTACACCGGGGAGGGACGCCGGGGTACAGGAACTCACAATACCTTAACAACACCTCACCACCCCTCACCACCCCTCACTTTTTCCTCCTGACTCCCCACCTCTATGCGGGCTCCCTGGCTGACCCGGTTCCGGTGGTGGTGCGGTACAGTTTTCCCGAAAGGGGCTGGTTCTGCGGACTGGAGGTCTTCGACCAGCGGGGTGCAAGGGTGCGGGTGGCGGAGCCGTTCGGACTGGCCGGCGTGGACGGGGTGATGCAATGGGACGGGCTCGATGAACTGAACCGGCTGGTCCCGGATGGGATCTACCTCCTGGTGGCCGAGTACCGGCATCCGTCGGGGCTGTCGGGCAGATGGAAAAAGGCGTGCGGGGTGGTGCGGGTTCACTGAACCAGGGCGAAGGAACGGGCTTCGGAATCCCAGGGGCGGGCCGACAGGATAGCCGGAAGGATCTCCTCAGGGGTGCTGACCACCGTCCACATTTCCCGGTGCCTCTCGCGCAGGAATCGGTTCCCGATCATTGAATCGAGGAGCTGCAGCAGAGGATCGTAAAACCCGAAACTGTTCAGGATGATCATCGGTTTTGAGAAAGTGCCCAGCCGCTTGTTGCTGAGCGTCTCCATGAACTCTTCCATGGTACCGCAGCCGCCCGGGAAGGTGACAACGGCATCAACATTGCTGATCATCAGGTCTTTGCGATCAGCCATAGTCTCAACCAGGATCAGTTCGCTGAGGGAGTGATGGTGCCATTCCACCTCCATCATGAAGCGCGGCATGATCCCCACCGCACGGCCCCCGAGCTCCATGATCCTGTCGGCCATCACCCCCATCAGGCCGCTCCTGCTTCCGCCGAAAACCAGGTCGATCTTTTCAGCCGCCAGGATTTCGGAAAAGCGACGGCCCTGTTCCATGTATTTCTCAGGGGTTTGGGTGCTGGATGCGCAGTATACGCATATGCGATTGTGTATCAGGTTATTGTCCATGATTTAACGTGAATAGGGTGAGTGTTCGAGTACTCCTTTGAAAAGAGCGGCCAGATCGGTACCGGCCCGGTTGGCTGCCACCTGCACATCCTGGTGGGAATTTTCGGTGAAATTTCCGGTGACGGCAACATTTGTGATCACCGATACCCCAAAAACGGGCAGCTCCATGTGCCGCGCCACAATGACCTCCGGGATTGTGGACATGCCAATGGCATCCCCTCCGATGAGCCGGTAATGCGTGTATTCGGCCGGAGTCTCAAAACTGGGTCCGGGATTTCCGATATATACCCCTTCCCGAAGCTTTATTCCGATCTTATCCGCGATCGTATGGGCCAGCACGATCAGCTGCCGGTCATAGGGCTCGCTCATGTCGGGAAACCGCGTCCCCATCTCGCCAAGGTTGGCACCCCGGAGCGGGTTCTCGGGAAAGAAGTTGATGTGGTCGCGGATCACCATCAGGTTACCGACTTCAAAGCCCGGATTGATTCCGCCGGCGGCATTGGACAGGAGCACCTGCCTGATACCCAGGGCTTTAAGCACGCGAAGGGGGAAGGTGACCTCCTGCATCGTGTACCCTTCGTAATAATGAAAGCGTCCCTGCATGGCTACCACCGGAATGCCTCCGAGCTCGCCAAAAATCAGGTTCCCCTGGTGCCCCTCAACGGTGGTTACGGGGAAATTGGGGATTTCATCATACGGGATTCGGTCCGATATTTTGATCTCGTGAACCAGGCCGCCCAGGCCGGTCCCCAGAACTATGCCGGAGGAAGGCCGCACAACGGTCCGGGTTTTCAGGAATTCGGCGGTCTCAACTATTTTGTTCCACATAATGAAGAATTTTATTCAGTATCTGAACCCGTGTTTCCGGGTCGAGACCCGGGTCGGATGGGAGGATTTCGAGGGGGAGGGAGCGGAGCTCGGGGAAGCGGCGGAGCTTGACGAAGTCCTTTCCGGTGGTGAAGATGGCAGGGGAGCGGTCCCCGCTTTCGCGGGGATCGCCCGACATTGCTTCGTAATAAGTTTGAAGCACCTTACTTGCATCCTTCCGCGTGTACCGGTGGTGGTCACCGTACCGAAGGTGTTTGATGATCGTATGTGTCCGGGTGATGCGGTCGATGAGGGGCTGGGGGTTGGCGATGCCGGTGATGAGGATCACTTCGGATGAAGGTCCGGGGAGCGGG
>MEOR01000031.1:89170-93225 GCA_001769295.1 Bacteroidetes bacterium GWF2_49_14
CGGCGCAATCCGGCAGGAAGGAGCTTTTCCCGGGCCATCGGACGGTAGGCGGAGTCGAGTATCAGGGCGAAACCGGGCTTTATCCGCCGGTGCTGAAATCCGTCGTCCATGAGGATCAGGTCGAGCTTGCCGAACAGGCCCGATGTGAGCTTCTTGATGCCGCGCCGGCGGTGGCGGTCCACCGCGATCAGGGTGCCGGGTAGCAGCATCCGCAGTTCTGCCGGCTCATCCCCGATGATTTCGGGGGAAGGGGCCTGATCCGCGAGGTGAAAGCCTTTCGATCTGCGGCCGTAGCCACGGCTGAGGATCGCTATCCGGTATTTCTGGCCGAGTTCCTGTGCCAGCCAGGCAACCACCGGGGTTTTCCCGGTTCCGCCGGCGACCAGGTTGCCAACGACGATAACCGGAATATCGGAATTGAAAGATTTTAATAAACCGATGTCAAACAGCCAGTTGCGTATTCCGGTAGCCAGGCCGTACCCCCAGGAGGCGGGCATCAGGAGGAGCTGGAGGACCGGATGTATCTGCATGGATACGGGTTAGTTGAGGTCGATCCGGAAGGGCACCCGGGCCTGGATCCTGCCTCCGCGAATCAGATCCTGAATGTCCTGCAGAACAGGAAGCTGAGCCGACAGGTAGGTCTCGGCCGGGGATTTCTGTCCGGTGATCTGGGAAATAATCTCGTTGAGCGGATTTTTCAGGGCGGGAAGCTCCCGGATGCGCCAGTTCGTGAGCTTTGCCTCGCCAGCCGCAAGCGTGATGGCTTTCTGCAGGCCGCCCGTCTCGTCGATGAGTCCCACCTCTTTAGCCGTTATCCCGGCCCAGATCCTGCCCTGACCGATGGAGTCGACTCCTTCGCGGGTCATTTTACGACTTGCAGCCACGATATCCAGAAAGTGCCCGTAAGTCTGGCTGAGCTGATCGTCGAAGACCGCCTTCTCCTCATCGGTCATCGGACGGAAGATCGATCCGGTTCCGGCCAGCCTGTTGGTTTCAACGCCGTCGAAAGTGATCCCGATCTTATCGGTAAGCAGCTTCTCCAGGTTGGGGACCAGTCCGAATGCACCGATGGACCCTGTGACCGTGCCGTGCCCGGCGACGATCTTTGTTGCGGGGGCAGCAATCCAGTAGCCGCCTGAACCGGCGACATTCCCCATGGATACGATTACCGGCTTGACTTTAGCCGTGAGCTCCACTTCGCGCCGGATAATTTCTGAGGCCAATGCGTCCCCGCCCGGGGAATTGATCCGGAAGACAATGGCCTTGATTTTATTGTCCTTGCGTGCTTTTGCGAAAGTTCCGGCCAGTTCGGTGCCAATGCTCTGGTTTCCCGTAGATACCATGGCGATGGAACCGGTTCCGTAGATGATCGCAATCCTGTCTGGGGTGTACTCATCCCCATCGGGATCCGGAACCAGCATATATTCTTTCATGCTCACACTCCGGAGTTTTTCACCGGAAGCGAGGCCCGATTTTGATCTGAGCAGGTCGTCAATCTGGTCTTTATAAAGCAGGCTGTCGACAAGCCCGCAGCTAATTGCGCCCTTTGGTGTTCGCGCCACCCATCCGTCGGCCAGCTGGTTGAGATCACTGACGCTTATGCCGCGGCTTTCGGAAATGCTGGTCAGAATGCGGTTCCAGACCGTATTGATATAGGCCGATATCTGCTCGCGGCTGGCTTCGCTCATCGATTCGAGCAGGAAGGGCTCAACGGCTGATTTGTAGCGTCCTTCGCGGATCACCTGAACATCGACGCCGAATTTTTCAAGTGCTTTCTTGAAAAACATCACGTCCGACCGGAGTCCCCGGAACTCCAGCAAACCCTCCGGATTCATGTACACGCCGTCGGCAATGGAGGCGAGGTAATAGCTTCCCTGCGAGTACATATCGGCATAAGAATAAATGAATTTTCCTGATTTCTTGAATTCTGTGAGGGCTTCACGGATTTCGTCCAGCATGCTGAACCCCGGACTGATAATGCCCGATTTGATCAGTATCCCCTTGATATTCGGGTCTTTGGCGGCTTTTTTTAGGTTTTGTGTGATATCGTAGATCCCAATAGTTGTGAGGGCCTGCATCGATAGCATGTCATAGGATTCCAGGGGGGAGTCGATCGTGCGTTCGCCGATTCCCTGGCCGATAGTGAGTACCAAAACCGAATTGGACTTGATATGGGTTTCACCGGGCCCGGCCGACATCAGGGCGGAAATGCTGCCGAGGCCGATGACCGTCAGCAGGAGCAAGGCAACACAAACGGCGAGGAAGCTTGCGAGAAAATATTTAAAGAAACCTTTCATGGTGATTCGAATTTACGGGTGAAAGACAAAAATAGGGTTTAAAGACCTAATTTTATGCCCTGGTCTGAAAATGATGAAAGATCTTGTAATCGGTTTGGGAAGTAATCTGGGTGACCGCCGCGAAAACCTCAACGAGGCGATCCGGCGCATGGCTTCGTTTTTCGGCGAGCCGGTGAGAGTATCGACGTTCATTGAGACCGAACCGTGGGGGTTCGAGTCGGGGAATAGGTTTATGAATGGGGCCGCGTTGTTCAGTGTTGAATTGGTTGAATTGGTTGAAGGGGTTGAATTGGTTGAAGGGGTTGAATTGGTTGAATTGGTTGAATTGGTTGAAGGGGTTGAATTGTTGAAGAAGTTGCAGGGGATTGAGCGGGAGATGGGGAGGGTGAGGAAGGTGGAGACTGAGGGGTATTCCGACAGGATTATCGATCTCGATATTTTATTCTATGGCGATATGGTTTACAGCTCGCCGGAGCTGACCATCCCGCATCCGCACCTGCATGAGAGGGAGTTTGTGCTCAAGCCCCTTGTAGAAATTTGTCCCGGGAGGGTGCATCCGGTCCTTAAATTAACCATTTCTGACCTAATTGGCCTCCCTGCGGTCGGCTAAATAACTCGGCTAACGCCTCGCTAATTGGCGCTACGCGCTAATTGGGCCAGAACCTAATTAGTGAGCGCAGCGAACCAATTAGTGAGGCGTTAGCCGAACCAATTAGCGACCGCAGGGAGCTATTTAGCCGACCGCAGGGAGGCCAATTATCTTCAAAAATGCTCCTCCCCCCCACTCGATTTACTACCATAGGCAAGGTCCCCTGCATCCCCCAGTCCCGGTACGATATAGGCTTTGGAGGTGAGTTCATCGTCGATGGCGGCCACCCAGATGGTGGTTTTTTTCATGGGAAGCTTTTTGCGGAGGTTGTCGATGCCTTCCTTGCTGGCAATGAGGGAGGCTATATGGACGTGAGTGGGTTTTCCTTTTTGTAGTAATGCGTTGTAGGCCAGAATGATGGATGATCCGGTGGCAATCATCGGATCGGCAATGACCACTACCTTATCCTGGACCGACGGGGATGAGATATGTTCAAACCGGATGTGGAAGGTGCCATCTTTCTCATATTCGCGGTAGGCGGAGATGAAGGCATTTTCGGCGTGGTCAAAGAAGTTCAGCAGTCCCTGATGGATCGGCAGTCCGGCACGGAGGATGGTTGCGAGTACCAGAGTGTCTGACGGAACCGCGACTTCGGTTGTACCCAGCGGAGTGCGGATCTCCCGGGGTTGATAGCTCAGGGTTTTACTGATCTCATAGGCAATCACTTCACCTATCCGAACGAGGTTCTGGCGGAAACGCATGGCATCGGACTGAATCTTTTCATCCCGTATTTCAGCCACAAACTGGTTAAGGATGGAATTGTGGTCACCCAGGTTGTTAATCATGATGGTAGCTTTTGGTAGGACCAAATGTACAAAAGTTATTGAATGCGCCTATCGGCCCATTTTTTAAGCAACCACGTCAGTTTGTTGAGGCGGTAGGAGGGGTAGTGGTGCTCCTTTGCTCCGAAGCCGGCATAAAACCGGGCCACCGTGGGTATGTCGGATCCCTCGAAATCGAGGCAGCTCTGAGTTCCGGAGTTCTGATGGATGTACCGGTCGATCAGGTAAAACATGGCACGGGCGTCTCTGCCGGCCTCAAGGGAGCCGGGGGCGAGATAGTAGTGCATGCCCTGATGGCGGGCAAAGAGGACCGCACAGATCAGGGTT
>MEOR01000031.1:93366-93466 GCA_001769295.1 Bacteroidetes bacterium GWF2_49_14
AAGCCCCCGATAGGAATTCCCTCCTCATAGGTGAGGCTTTCGGCGGCCGCCTTTTTCAGGTTCCGGCGGGTATTCTCGGAGTAAGCGCCTGAGAGTTCCT
>MEOR01000032.1 GCA_001769295.1 Bacteroidetes bacterium GWF2_49_14
CGGATCTGATCAACTGGAAGAATTCTCCTAACCGGAAGCCTTTGATTATCCGGGGTGCCAGGCAAGTTGGCAAGACGTGGCTGATGAAGGAGTTTGGCAAAGCGCACTATTCCCATACCGTTTATGTAAATTTTGAAAAGAACAAGCGACTGAAGGGCTTGTTTGCGGATGATTTTGATTGTAAGCGTATCCTGATCGGACTCCAGGCAGAGTTGGGTATCACGGTTGCATCAGCAGATACGTTACTGATTTTTGATGAAATCCAGGCCGTTCCTGAAGCGATCACTGCCTTAAAGTATTTCCAGGAGGAAGCGGGTGAATATCATATTGTTGCAGCCGGTTCCCTGTTGGGTATTGCTTTGCAGGGGGAGGTCTCTTTTCCGGTAGGTAAGGTGTCCTTTATGGATTTATACCCCATGTCATTTTCAGAGTTTTTGGAGGCAACCGGAGATCATGCGCTGGTAGAGATTCTTCGCAGCGGCGACTGGGGAATGGTAACGACGTTTAAGGCTAAGTTTATTGAACGTCTCAGGCAGTACTATTATGTGGGTGGTATGCCTGAAGCGGTTTTGCAGTTTATCACCAACTATAATTTTGCTGAGGTTCGCACTATTCAGAAGGAGATCCTTGAAGCCTATGATCAGGATTTCTCTAAACATGCGCTGGCTGAAATAGTCCCGCGTATACGCATGATCTGGAATTCCATTCCTGCCCAGCTGGCCAAAGAAAACAGGAAGTTTATCTATGGTCTGATAAAAGAGGGATCCCGTGCCAGGGATTATGAGCTTGCATTATCCTGGCTAACGGATTGCGGCCAGGTACATAAGGTTTGCAGGGTTACAAAGCCTGGTTTCCCACTTAAAGGATATGAAGACCTGAGCTCTTTTAAGATTTTTCTGGTAGATGTTGGATTGCTGGGTGCCATGGTTGAACTGGATTCCAGGACGGTGGTATCGGGAAATGAACTGTTTGCTGAATTTAAGGGGGCCTTGACGGAACAATATGTATTTCAGCAACTCAAGGGCAATCAGAAAAATGTAATCTTTTATTGGTCGGCGGAGCGCTCAACAGCCGAAGTTGATTTTGTTATCCAGAATGAGGGTCAGGTTTATCCGATGGAGGTAAAGTCGGAAGAGAATTTACGGGCTAAAAGCCTGAAAGTTTATTACGAAAAATTCAATCCCACAAAAGTTATCCGGGCATCCATGTCGGATTACCGAACCCAAGAGTGGCTGACCAACATACCCTTATATGCAATCAGTGAAATTTGAAATTAAGAGTTTTCCAGAAATGGGTTTAAGATTTTATCCACAAATGGAATAAGAGATTATCCACAAAGGTTCACAAATGGCACACAAATTTTCACAAATAGCACGGTGGAAACACCGGCCTCTGTTCAATTTGTGAACATTTGTGGGAGCTTTTTTGTGAACATTTGTGTTTAAATTTTTATTCCATTTGCGGATCATAAAAAAAAAGTCCATTACCATGAAATATCTCCTTACCCTGCCGAAGAATATCGCTGCTGATTTCCATGAGCTGACCGGATTGCCGAAGGATCAGTGGTTTGTGACGAGTGATCCGGATAGTGGATATTTGGGGTCGGGCGGAGGAACGGTGAACTTGCTGCTTCAAGCCTGGTTGAAAGAGACCGATGACGGACGACCGATGACGGACGATAGGCTTGAAGGTAAGGGGTTTAAGGAGTGGCTTGGGGGGGAGAAGAGGATTCTGATACATTCGGGGGGGCAGTCGAGGCGATTGCCGGCGTACGGACCGGGCGGGAAAATTTTGACGCCGATGCCGGTGGTGCGCTGGAAGAAGGGTCAGCGGCTGGATCAGACCTTGCTGGATCTTCAGCTGCCATTGCTGGAGAAGATCCTCGACCGTCTGCCGGAGGGGATGAATACCCTGGTGGTCAGTGGTGATGTTCTGGTCCGCTCTACCGGGCAGATGCTGGAGATCCCCCAGAAGGACGTGGTGGCATTCGGTCACTGGGTGAGCCCTGAGCTCGCCTCCCGTCACGGCATTTTCTTTACCGATCGGTACGGAAAGAACGAATTTCAGTTCATGCTGCAGAAGCCCTCTCCCGAGGAGATACGAAAATATTTGCCCGACTATCTTTTTATGATTGATGTGGGCATTTGGGCGCTGAGCGATGAGGCGGTGGAAGAATTGTGCCGCAGAGCGGGCGCGGAAGAATTGCTGCCTCGGGCCGGCACTAAGGCCGGAACAAAGGCCGGCACTAAGGCCGGCCAGTACGGCCAGTTACCGGTTGACGCATCTGAGTTAATTCTCAGGTATTATGATATGTATGGGGATTTCGGTCTGGAGCTAGGCAACGATCCTCGGAGAGAAAATAACGGGCAACCGGCAACCGGCAACCGGCAACTTACCCACCCCAACCTCCCGATAGATCGGGACAGGCTCTCCCTCGACCAGGGAGGGGCTCAGCTCCGAGGCGACATTAGTGCCTTAACCGGCAACCGGCAACCGGCAACCGGCAACTGTCTTCCAACCGGCAACCGGGAACTGTCTTCTACGGTGCTACCGTTGCCCGGCGGCGAGTTTTACCATTTCGGTACTTCCCGGGAGCTGATTTCGTCGAACCTGGCGTTACAGAACCTGGTTAATGACCAGCGCGAGATCATCCACCGGCAGATCAAGTCGCATCCGGCGGTGTTTATCCTGAATTCGGTTTCGGAAGTGAAGCTGGGTGCGGAGAATGAAAACATCTGGATAGAGAACAGCCATATCGGGAAAAACTGGAAACTCAATCAGAATCATGTCATTACGGGCGTTCCAAAGAATGACTGGGCGATTGAACTTCCGGCCAATATGTGCCTGGATTTTGTTCCGATTGACGAAAGTGACTGGTGCATCAGGGTATATCATATTGACGAACTCTTCGATGGAGAGTCGCAGACTCAACCTCGGTTTCCCGTTTACAACGAGATGGAAATAACAGAGGACACCCTATTAAATCTAATAAACCTGGGGATTCCGATTTTCGCCGGAATGACAGTTCTGGCGAATAACCGGCAACCGGCAACCGGAGTACCGGCCGGCCTCAGTGCCGGCCTAAATTCTAACCGGCAACTGTCTGCTTCCGACTTATTAAACCGCGCCAACCTCCGCAGGATTTTCGCCCAAAGAACGAAGTATCGCTTCGCGGTTCTCCCTGCCATGGCGGCCAATTACCGGCACAGCATCTTCTACCATCTTGATCTGGAGCAGCTGGCGGTGGACTGGAGCGCCAGCGGGCATGCGCTGCCGGCTGAGCTGCCGGAGAGTGCGCCGGAGATGACGAGGATTCATGATCAGATGTTCAGGGCGGAGGTGAAGAGGGTACGGGGTATGGGGGATGGGGTGCGGGGTTTAGGGTATGAGGTATGGGAGGAGAGGGCTTTTCAAATATTAAGAGAATCATTGATAAGGGGATTGAAGCTGGAGAGGGCGGTGCCGAGGGTTTCGGTGTATTCTGATCAGGTGGTTTGGGGGAGGAGTCCGGTACGGCTGGACTTGGGCGGTGGGTGGACCGATACGCCGCCGAACTGCATCCTGAACGGGGGCAAGGTGGTGAACGTGGCGGTGGAACTGAACGGTCAGGCACCGCTGCAGGTATTCATAAAGCCGACAACTTCCGATAAAATCATATTGAGGTCGATCGATCTGGGATTGCGCGAGGAGGTGACCACCCGTGCGCAGCTTCAGGCGTACAACGAGGTGGGATCGGCCTTTGCCATACCAAAAGCCGCCCTGATTCTCGCCGGTTTCGGAGAGGAGGATCTGGAGAAACAGCTGAAGGAGCTGGGCGGGGGCCTTGAAATCTCCATGCTGGTTGCGGTGCCCAAGGGATCCGGTCTCGGGACCTCGAGCATCCTGGCGGCAACGGTTCTCGGGAGCCTGTCGGACTTCTTCGGCCTCGGCTGGGACCGGTCGGAGGTGGGGCGCAGAACACTTGCGCTGGAACAGATGCTGACCACCGGCGGCGGATGGCAGGATCAGTACGGGGGGATATATCCTGGACTGAAGATACTGGAGACCGTTCCCGGGTTTAACCAGGCACCGGTAGTACGCTGGTTGCCAAGTGATTATTTTACACAGCCCGATATGCGCAGCAGCCTGCTGCTCTATTATACCGGCATCACCCGGGTGGCCAAGAGCATCCTCGGGGAGATCGTGCGGGGCATGTTCCTGAATTCGAACCGGCGGCTGCACCTGATCGAGGAGCTCAGTCAGCATGCGGAGAACCTGATGGATAACATCCTGATGCAGGACTGGAAGTCTTTCGGCACCTTGATCGACACCAGCTGGAAACTGAACCAGGCACTCGACAGGGGAACCAATCCGCCTGAGGTACAGGCTATCCTGACGAAAATCCGCGGTCTGTATACCGGGCAGAAGCTGCTGGGTGCCGGGGGCGGGGGGTATATGTTTATTGTGGCGAAAGACCGCGGAGCCGCGCTGAAAATCAGAAAAAACCTGCAGGAAAATCCACCGAACGAACGTGCAAGATTCGTGGATTTTTCATTGAGCAGCGAGGGGCTGGTGGTGACGAGAAGCTGAGGGTGATAGTTAAAAAACTGTCCACAGATAACGCAGATTAACACAGATGGCCAGAGCGACATCTGTGTTAATCTGTGTCATCTGCGGATAAAAATTTCAATAATCGTAATAGAAATTCCGCAGGGAGTTTCGGAGGCCGAAGGATACCCAGAGGCTGTGGTTGTCGTTCTGGTTGCGGTCGGTGAGGGTGAGGAAGATGTTTAGGAGCGAGGAGGGGTTGAGGAGGTATGAGAAGGTGCAGGAGGTGTAGGTGAGTGTGGTGGGGAGGCCCTGACCGATGAAGTTTCCGAGCTCGTTGACGTGGTTGTCGAAGGAGATGAAGATATCCTGACCGTAATTCAATCCATCATAATTCGCACCGAATTTCGCCAGGCTGTAGCGCCCTTCCACCAGGAAGCGGTCCCAGTTCAGCCTCGCAAAGCTCACCCACTCATAGAAATTCGATCCCAGCGGATGCGCCAGCGGCTGCCCCACATGACCGTAATTCTGTTTCGTGGTCCAGTGCGCATAGGTATAGGGGCGCGCGATGTTAAGCTCGGATTGCAGAAACAGTCCGGTTGCCGGTTGCCGGTTGCCGGTTACCGGTTTTTCGCCAGAACTGTCATTCCGGCGGAGGCCGGAATCTCCTTGTTTTTCCGAACCACCCGTATCGCGTGAAGCGTGACGCGTGAATCGTGACGGGTGACCGAGGGGTAGGTAGGTTTTGGCTCCCAGCTGGCCGGCCAGCTTATTGCCCCAGTAACCATCGCGGGCCTTGAGGTGGGAGATGGGGAAATCATCGACGAGGAGCTGGCTGTAGAGGTAGGTATCGTTGAATAGTTTATAGCTGAGGTTCAATCCGATGAGGGCATTGTCGGGGGAGCCGAGGGTCCACTCGACCGGTCGGAGAAAGATGACGGGGTTGAGGTAGTTGATCTCGAATCCGCGGTTATGGAGGCTATCGCGCCCCTGCCAGATAATCGCCTCAAACAGTGAGAATTCCAGCCTTTTAGTAATGGAGAGAGAGAGGTAGTGGAAGGCCCCGTATTTTTTCTGATACGACCCCAGGGGGCCGTCGTGGTAATTATTGTCCTGGAATTCAGCCCAGAGATTGGTATAGTGGACGCGCCAGAAGCGGGTATCGATGCGGAAATAGGGATAATTGCGGCCGTTGTCGGACAGGAGCATCGACCGGTATCCGTTGCCGAAAAAGTTCTTTCCGGTACCGGCCTCAAACGTAAAGAATTTCTTAGTTGTATATCGCACCCATGCTGTGGCGTAGCTGTGGTCCCAGGTTCCGTTGGCCAGGAGGATAAACCCCTGACCGGGAATGCCTCCCGATACCGAGGCCAGCGAATCGACGTAGAGAGGGAATCGGGCCTGGGATTCGTAGTAGGAGGTGTAGAACTCTAAGGAGGGGCCAGAGAGTGTGTGTTTGGGTGTGAGTGTGGGTGTGGGTGGTTGGGTTTGGGTTTGAGTGAGGGTGAGTTCTGGCTCGACCATTTCAACCCCTTCAACCCCTTCAACCATTTCAACCTTTTCTCCCAGATCCAGTTTCCCATACACCTGGAATCCACGCGTGTTCACCCAGGTGTTTGTGGGGCGAACAAATTCGCGGCCGATTTCGGTGTCGAAAAGCGGATCGCCGGTGATGTAAACGCCGGGTTTATCGATGATGACCAGGTT
>MEOR01000033.1 GCA_001769295.1 Bacteroidetes bacterium GWF2_49_14
GGATCAGACAAATGATTATCGTTTCAATCCTATCCTGTCGCTCAACAATGAGTATCGAAAGAACTTTACTACCTACAGCCAGTTTAATGGTTTTGTGGAATATGAATTCATTAAAGGACTGAAACTGAAAGTTTCCGGAGGTTATACGCTTGATAGCCGGAGAGGAGAGAACTTCAACAACTCCAAAACCCGTTACGGTTCACCTATTTCAACGGATAAAGTAAATGCCACACTTTCCACCTCGGAACGCAAAACATGGCTTAATGAAAATATCCTGACCTATCAGACCAGTTTTCAGAAAAAGCATTATATCAATACGATGATTGGTTTGACCATGCAGGAATCCAACTATGATTATTACAGCATGAAAACCATAAATATTCCTTACGAATCGCTTGGTATGGCAGGTATGGGACAAGGAGTAGCTAATCGTATAGTATCAAATATCTCCGAATGGAGCATGTTATCGTATCTGGCACGATTCAATTATAATTATCAGTCGAAGTATTATGCCACAGCTTCGTTCCGTGCCGATGGTTCTTCAAAATTCACCAAACAAAACAGGTACGGATATTTTCCTTCCGCTTCATTGGCATGGAATTTTACTGAAGAAGACTTCGTTCAACCGCTGACTTCTGTGCTCAATTCAGGGAAAGTCCGTCTGAGCTGGGGAGTAACCGGGAATAACCGTGTGGGCGAATACGATACCTATGCACTTTTTGAAGCCTTACAGGCTGCCGAAGGAAATTTTTCCAAGCCGGACGATATTGCCCACGGCGTATATGCTTTTAACAATACAGTGACCAATGTAGGTGTAGTACCGTATAGTTTATCGAATCCTGTTTTGAAATGGGAAACAACCGGACAAACTAATTTCGGGGTAGATTTATCTTTCCTGAAAGACAGAGTCAATTTTACTTTCGACTGGTACAATAAAATTACTTCCGACCTTTTGCTACGTGCCACCCTTGTGCCTTCATCAGGTTATGGAAGTGTGATGAAGAACATCGGAAAAGTACAGAATCAGGGAGTTGAATTCACTATAAATACCATTAATCTGCAATCAAAGAAATTCAAATGGACTTCCAACTTCAATATCTCTTTCAATACCAACAGAGTGCTTGAATTGTCAGATAATCAACTGGCTATGCTTACAAATGGTTATTTCGATCAGAACTTCACCTCGCCGAATTACATTGCAAAAATCGGACATCCAATTGGTATGATGTACGGTTATATTTATGAAGGAACCTATAAAGTGGACGAGTTTATCTTCGATGGATCAGCCTATACGCTTAAACCGGGAATAGCCCGTTATACCTCTGAGAATAATACACAACCGGGTTATCCTAAGTATGCGGATATTAACGAGGATGGTGTGATTGACTCCAACGACCAGACTTTTATCGGTCGTGGCGAACCTATACATATTGGTGGTTTGACCAATAATTTCGAGTATGCAGGTTTTGATTTGAGTATTTTCTTACAATGGTCATATGGTGCTGATATCCTGAACGCCAACCGCCTGATGTTTCAAAGCGGGTATAACAAGCGTAAAGATCTGAACCAGTATGCCAGCTATGCAGATCGCTGGACCTTTGACAATCAGAACAGCGATGTCCCAAGGGTAAGTGCCTCCTCTTCGAACGGACTGTTCTCCAGCCGTATTATCGAAGATGGTTCTTTTATCCGTCTGAAAACCTTGTCGCTGGGGTATACTATTTCGCCCAAATTTTTGAAACGGATTAAAATCAGCAAGGCAAGGGCCTATGTTTCTGCTCAGAATTTATTTACCCTGACAAAATATACAGGTTACGACCCTGAAGTTTCCATCAGAAATACTGCTTTGACACCTGGACTCGACTTCTCGTCCTATCCCCGTGCCGCATCAGTTAACGTAGGTATTAATGTAAGTTTCTAATCCAAAATATTATAGCACAATCATGAAATCAATCAAAATCTCATTCATAGTTGCCCTCCTGTTTACAGGCTTTGCTTGTTCCGATTTTTTGGAAAAGGAACCTCATACCCTGACACCTGAGAACTTTTTCAATAATGAATCGGAATTGCAGGCCTTTCTGACCGGCGTTTATAGTCCGATCATGCAGGAGCATTTCTATGGTAATAATTATCCTCTTTATGTTGCGGGGGGTGACGATCTGACTTTCTATCAGAGAGCCAACGCCACAAGCAGTATACTTTGTGCCAACGCAAACAGCAGTAATACCTATATCACTACTTTCTGGCGGATATTGTACGAAGGAGTAAACAGAGCCAATATCCTGCTGGAGAATGTGGATAAAAACCCGGAATTATCGCAGACGGTACGTGAACGTGTACGTGCAGAAGCTTTGTTCCTCCGCTCGTTTTATTATTTCAACCTTGTACAGGGTTGGGGAGATGTACCTTTGCGTCTGGAATCAACCAAAAAAGTGACCGGTCTTGATGCGCCACGTGTTGACAAGCAGGTGATCTACGATACAATTATTGCTGATATTGAAACAGCTATCCCTAACCTTGTTAAATCAAGTGAAATTACTTATACCGGAAGAGCTACCCAATCTGCAGCAAAAGGTATACTTGCCCGTATCTATCTTTTCAGGGCAGGGGAACATTTCCGCGATAAAAAGCCGGCAGGTCCTGAAGTACAGGAGTATTTTGCCGAAGCAAAACGCTTGGCACTCGAAGTAATGGACAGCCATATTCACGGACTGGTAAAACCATACAACCGGGTATTCCTTGATCTGGCACAGGATAAATACAACAGCACAGGAGTACTTGAAAGTATTTGGGAAGCCGAAGAAGCCGGTAACCGCAGTACGGTGGAGCAGGCATCGGGACGTTTGGGTAATACAATGGGTTTCGGGAGTAGCAATGATTATTCCTCGAATGAAACATACAAGAATCTTGCAGGGATGTCAAATCCCGGCTATAGCTACAAATTTGCCTATAGTTCTGTAAAACTTTATGAAATGTATGAATCGGAAGGCGATACATCCCGTGGTGACTGGAATATAGCTAATTACGAATATGTTTTTGCCAGTACTACCGCTAAGGAAGTTAAAGGAAGAAAGTATTATTTTGGCAAATTACGGCCTGGAACGGTTGCTCCTGAAAACTTCACCTATACCGAAGAAACCGCAGCAGTAAGCAACAAGAATAAAACACGCTGTGCTGCCAAATATCGTCGAGAATATGAAACGGTTATTCCGAAGAATAAGAACTATACGCCTATCAATTTTCCGATTCTAAGGTACAGCGATATCTTGCTCATGATTGCTGAGGCTGATAATGAACTTACGGCAGTGCCTTCGGATCTGGCATATGCCTGCCTTGATTCGGTACGTGTACGTGCAGGCATCACTCCACTATCGGGAGCCGGATTGACGAAAGAGCAATTCCGCAATGTCATAAAAAAAGAACGCGCCATGGAATTTTGTTTCGAAGCTCTGCGCCGCTGGGATTTGATTCGTTGGGGTGATTTCTATAGTAATATGATTACCATGCAGGGTTATGTGGAACAGGATGGCTGGACTACAGGATTGAAATATGCGTCGGCCTATTATAATGTATCAGAAGCCTATAATTATTTTCCTATACCCGATAGCGAAATGTCGGTAAACAAATTGATCACCGTAAATAATCCGGGTTGGTAATTAAATTCAATAAGTAAAAAAGTATAAACGATGAAAATCAAATATATTCTATTCAGTTTTTCCCTGCTCGCCTTATTTTCTTCCTGTGAAAATGAATTGATGCAGGAGGTGAGTTTTGATGTGGCCGTAGCGCCTGCTGAAGGGTTGACCATAACTGATACGCTCATCACTGCCACGAAGGGCAGTACGCTCAGTTTTAATTTTTCGGGAGAACCCGATTTTATTTCCATGTCCTATGAGCATTTTACTCCTTCATATTCCGAGTTGATTTTTTCGACAATGGTTGCCTGGGGAACTCATTTCGAAAACACATTGAGTGTGTATGTGTCCGATGAATTTCAGGGACTTGCTCTGAATGATTTTAAGCTTGATTCAGCAGCCATTACCAGTCATACCTGGACAAATATCAGCGCTTTGTCGAATCTGCCGACGACTGTTAATACTAAGAAACAGGCAATAATTGACATGACCCAATACCGTGGTAAGAATGTTGTGATAGCTTTTCATTATCATCCGGTTACGTCTGATGATTTGCAGCCTGCATGGCAGATATTCGATCTGAACTTAAAGAATTCATTAGTTCCCGACAGTTCACTTATGTCAACCAATCTCGCCGCTACCATGGGCTTTTCTCCTTTTGACATTTTGAGAGGTGACACCACCGCTTACAAAAGCGAACCGGTAGCAGGAGTCTGGTCAGTGAATAATCCGGCACTCATGGAAATTAAACGTTCGTCACGTTATGCCGCACTTAACAACGACTGGCTGATCTCGAAACCTGTTGCGGTACCTCTGGGCAAAACGGAAAATTCGCAGGTGTTTCCTCTTAAAAACACAAGTAACTATCTGGAATCGTACAAATACAAATTCGATAAACCGGGTGAATATCTGATTAGTTTTAAAGCCTCTAATGTAAATTATCAATCAAAATCATCGGTTGTCCGCACTGTAAAACTGTTGATAACAAAATAATAATTAACCACATTAGTCAGGTAAGAACTGAAAGTGATAAGTGATGAGCGATAGCATTAACTTAAGTGTACTTATGTGACTAATGTGGTAAAATATTTAGTATTAAATTGATATAAAGTTTATTGTATCATGTTGAACACACTCTTATGAAAGTAAAACTCTTTATTTGGTTAATATTATTGGCACCTGTACTTCACAGCCAGCAATATGGTTTTGAAACGGGAACTGTCACACCTTTCAGGGCAACCGATGCTTCGAAGGCTTCGCTGAGTCTGGTGCAGGCTCCGTATAAAGACGGAGCCAACAGCCTGTGCTGGCAATGGACCAATCCATCGGTGCTGGTTGTCGACTATGAGGTGACAAATAAGAACTTTCGTGATGGAGTGATCTTCTGGGTATACAACGAAAAACCACAGCAAGCGCCTTTACTTGCTGAATACCGCGATCGGAGCAATATTGTGAGATATAGTTTTGAATTCGGATTGAACTTCACCGGGTGGAGGATTTGCCGAATCGGCAGTAAATATATGGAAGGCAATAAGCAGGTGAGTAGCGGACTTAAGTTGCACCTGATCAGTCCGGCAGATGTAACTCAGGGCCGGTTGTTTATCGACCGTTTCTCGTTTGTGGCCGATGTCAATTACCAGAATGCTCCGGATGCTCAACAGCCCAACAATACTGAAGCCCTTTACATCAATCACTGGAACTCACTGTGGAAGTGGGAGAGCGGACTCAATTACGATATCACTGTGCCCGCACAGTTAGATGTAACTCAGATTCAGTCACTGGCTACTGTGGCTGAAGCAATGGATAAACAACTGCCACAGACGGCCAGTCTTTCTCTCATTACATCTGCTAAAAATCTTTTAACACAAACCAATCTGCGCAAGGCAGGTGCTTATCTGGTAGGAAAACCTTTAGTGCTGAAAACAGATAAAACTTCTTCAGATAATGCTTTTGCCGAGTTGGGAACCATGATGATGGGAATGGCGCAGGACGCACTGTTCAATAAAAATCAGAGTTCACACGAAGAATACCTTCGCTTGTGGGATTATGCCCTCGACCAGGGTTTTGCGTGGGGTAGTGCTATGGGTAATAACCATCATTACGGCTACGAAACACGCCAGATATTTGAATCAGCGTGGATGATGCGTCAGGAATTAAAAAATACAGGACGTCTTAAGAGCGTAGTTGCTTCCCTTGGATTCTGGAGTGGTTTGCCCGAGACCAGAGCGGTGTATGATACCACCCGTGATGGAGTGGTGGATAGCTGGAATACACTGTTATTCGGAAGACTAATTGCTGCCATGATGATAGAGGATCAGCCTGAACGTTACCGTGCGATGAGCGCACTTGTTCGCTGGGTCGATACTTCTCTTCAATATACTCCCGGCAATATGGGAGGATTGAAACCTGACGGAACGATCTTTCATCATGCCGGTCATTATCCTGCCTATGGTATTGGTGGGCTGGCAGGTGTGGGAAGTCTGCTGGCAACCCTTTATTCCTCTGAATTTAACTTGTCACCGGATTCACGGAAGCATCTGGCGGAAGCATTATTGGCCATGTCGCATTACACCCATTTGAAAGACTGGACCATCGGTCTCGCCGGAAGGCATCCACATCAGGGAGCCATGAGCAACGATGTGGTGGAGACATTTGCTTATCTGGCACGTCTGGGGGGAATTTACAAATCCGGAGAAAATACTGACAGCAAACTGATTGGTGAATACCTGCGTCTCGAAACCAATACCACTGATCTGAAAAAACAATTTACTAACTATACTGCCGCTGCCACTCCTCAGGGT
The DNA here is from genome assembly GCA_001769295.1 of Bacteroidetes bacterium GWF2_49_14. GTDB lineage: Bacteria > Bacteroidota > Bacteroidia > Bacteroidales > UBA12481 > UBA12481. The sequence goes on from MEOR01000033.1 coordinate 6,437, forward strand.
TTTTATGTATTGAATCATGCCGCACTCGGTGTTCATCGATTCGGCAACAGCATGGTCACCATCAAAGGTTACAATAGCGATGTATGGGGAAGTGAAATATATACGAACGACAACCGCTATGGTCGTTATCAGAGCTATGGCGCTGTAGAAATTCTTAACGGAGGATCTCCTGTTTCAAGAGAGAGTAGTCGTTTTAGTCAGAATGGCTGGGACTGGAACCGTTTGCCGGGCACAACAACCATTCATTTACCTCTGAATTTACTGGAAAGTCCGCAGACCAATACGCTGATGGCACGTTCGAAAGAAGATTTTGCGGGAGCATCTTCTTTGTTGGATCAATTTGGCATCTTCGGAATGAAACTGAGAGAGGAAAATATGATCAACAATACGAATTACACACCTGACTTCAAAGCCCGTAAATCTGTCTTTGCTTTCGGCAAACGTCTGATTTGCATCGGTACCGATATCAATAATTCCAACACCGATTATGCTACCGAAACAACTTTGTTTCAGCAATCGATTGCAAATGCGACAGAGAAAATCTCGGTCAACGGGAATTTTGTTGCAGCAACAGATTATACCTTCGATTCACAACATCTTTCTTCCGAAACGGTGTTAAGCGATCTCACAGGAAACTACTACCGTGTTTCTTCCCGCAACAGGGTGAAAATAGCAGGGGGCGAACAAGCCTCGGCACAAAACAAGACCAAAGCCGCAACGAGTGGTAGTTTCGCCACTGCCTGGATTGATCACGGAGCCAATCCGATTGACGGGCATTACGAATACATGATTATGCTGAAACCTTCGCCGGCCGAGCAAAGGCAATGGAGTACCGACCCTGCTTACCGCGTGTTACAGGCCGATGAAACTGCCCATATCGTTCAGGACAATGAATCGGGTGTGATCGCTTATGTTTGCTTCGAACAGACAAATCCAGCGGAAGGAAAGGTGAAAAGTATTTCGTATGAAACCCTGTTGATGTATAAGGATGTTGATGATAAGACATTAAGCATAAGTGTTTGTGATCCTTCCCTTCATTTGCCTGTGAAGACCTCGAACAGCGATGCTACGGATATGCCGGGAGCTAAGGTTGTAAAACAGGTATTGCTCGAAGGAAACTGGCAGTTGAAAAACATTGTTGAACAGGTGCAGGTGAATTATCAGCAAGGAAATACCCTTTTACAGGTGAGTTGCCGGCTTGGTAAGCCGGTAAACTTTGAACTTGAGAAAGTTTCGACCTCTTTTTCTCATAATGAAAGCCCGAAAATAAGGATGTCGAAACAGGCAGATACCCTCACTGTTCATGGTATTACCGGTAGTGTTTCGGTGATGGATGTTACCGGAAGAATTATTGCGCAGAATGTACAGGAGTCGGAAGATAAAACTTTTATATTGAGCAAAAACCAGATTTATCTATTGTCGGCGCAGCTCACGGATAAATCGATTTTTAATCAGAAATTTATATTCTAAGCGGATGAAATTGAAACTCAACATATTTTTCGTATTATTTGGAGCGATTACGCTGGTAAAAGCACAGACTTTCACTTTCGAAGAGGCAACTGTTCCGTCAGGATGGTCGGTTGTGAGTGGTGGTAATTTGTCGCTCAGTACCGACCATTACAAGGAAGGTGCACAGAGTTTGTGCTGGGAAGTGCAGGGAACATCTGTCTTAACCGTGACATTTACCGGATTTATTGCTTCCAGTGGTAACTCAGCTTTCATGCAGGTATATACACCTGAAATCACCAATGATACGCTGGTGGTTGAGTTTCTGTATTACAACACACCCAAACGCACCGCACGCTTTCTGCTCAACTATACAGGATGGCGCGAGTTTAACCGTGCTTATACAGAATACGCGTCGAATGTGTCGTCTACCATCAGTTCGGTGCGTATGACGCTTAAGCCTTCTTCGGGAACCACCAGAAAAATCTATGTAGATGATGTGAAGCTTAATCAGTCAACCGCCACAAGCCGTCTTATAGGGAGTCAGTGGGTGTTGGATAAAGATTACTTTACGAGCAACAATGTTCCATTAAATCTGTATGCCAACCCTGTGGATCTGCCACTGACAGCTCCCACAACCACTGAGTTGAACGACCTGACCAACCTGCGCAGTTTGTTGAGCCGTACGCCGACTGCCGGAACTTCTACCGCTCTAACGGCAGCCCATATCTTTGTCAACGGTCTGGGAATTACCCGCAATGCCGATGGT
>MEOR01000034.1:0-2031 GCA_001769295.1 Bacteroidetes bacterium GWF2_49_14
AATTTGTGAACCTTTGTGGGAGCTTTTTTGTGAACATTTGTGGAAAAACTCTTAAATCCTTATGTGGAAAAATTCTTAAATTCTTATGTGGATTTATTCTTCAGGTACCAATCGTAAACTCTGCGGATCCCTTCCGCCAGCTCCACTTTGTGGCTCCATCCTAGAGAATGAAGCTTGCTCACGTCCGTCACCTTCCGCATGGTCCCATCAGGCTTTGAGGAATTGAACACCACCTCCCCCCTGAAACCCACGATATCCTTGATCAGATAAGCCAGGTCGCGGATGGAAATTTCCTTGCCGGTGCCTATGTTTACCCGATCGATGACCGCCGACTGATGACCGCCGTCGGTCGTCCGTCGTCCGTCGTCCGTCTCCATCAGAAACACGCACGCGTCCGCCATATCCTCGCTCCACATGAACTCGCGCATCGGCGTTCCGGAACCCCAAATCTCAACAGCGACCGATGACCGATGACCGATGACCGCCGTCCGTCCTTCATCATCCGTCGTCAGTCCTCCGTCATCCGTCCTCTTCACCCCAACCCTTGCAAGTGCTCTCTTAACCTCTTCAACCATTTCAACCCCTTCAACAATTTCAACCACCTCCACATCCCTGGCTATAGCATCAAACTCACCCTCTTCCAACAATTTCCCTAAATGAATCTTCCTCAGCAACGCCGGCAGCACGTGCGATTTCTCCAGATCGAAATTATCATTCGGTCCGTAAAGGTTCGTGGGCATCACGCTGATGAAGTTGGTGCCGTACTGGATGTTATAGCTCTCGCACATTTTAATCCCGGCGATCTTGGCGATGGCATACGGCTCGTTGGTCTGCTCCAGCGGTCCGGTCAGGAGATACTCCTCCTTCATCGGCTGCGGGCACTCCTTCGGGTAGATGCAGGTGGATCCGAGGAACAGTAGTTTCTTAACTCCATGAACATAAGCCTGATGTATGACGTTGTTCTGAACCATCAGGTTCTCATAGATGAATTCACCCCGATAGGTGTTGTTCGCCATGATCCCGCCTACCTTGGCCGCAGCCAGGATCACGTACTCCGGCTTCTCCGAGGCAAAAAAGGCCTCAACAGCCGCCTGGTTCCGCAAATCCAGCTCCTCAAAAGTCCTTCCGATCAGGTTCGCATACCCCTTACCTTCCAGGTTCCTCCAAATCGCCGACCCCACAAGGCCCTTATGGCCAGCTACATATATCTTAGATTTTCTTTCCATTTTTCATTTTATTCTCCACAGATTACACCGATTACACAGATATCGCTCTGGCCCATCTGTGTTAATCTGCGTTATCTGTGGACAGTTTTCTTTTCTTTTTCTCCACAGATTTCACCGATTACACAGATATCGCTCTGGCCCATCTGTGTTAATCTGGGTCATCTGTGGACAGTATTTTTACATGATCAATCGTTTAATCTGCACTTTTGGTGTACCAAAGTTAATGAGTAATCCCAGTTCCATTCCCGTTGCCTTTAGGTAGTTCAGAACCTGAGCCGAATGCTCAGGCCTCAGATCCGATAAAGCTTTGATTTCAAGAACAATAGAATCAAAACACACAAAATCAGCCGTAAAGAACTTTTCTAACTTCTTACCTTTGTAAGATACCTCAAGTTTCACATCCGAATTAAATGGGATCTTTCGTTCAGAAAACTCGATGGCTAGTGCTTCATGATAAACCGATTCTAAAAATCCGGATCCTAATGCTTTGTGAACCTCGAAGCAAGCACCAATAATCCTCCTGGTCTCCTCCTTAAAAATAAACTCTTCCTCGGGAAACCAATCATATTTATCTGATAACCTGCTCATTGATAAATCTCTTTTCTTTTTCTCCACAGATTACACAGATTACACAGATGTCGCTCTGGCCATCTGTGTTAATCTGCGTTATCTGTGTACAGTTTTTCTTTTTTTCTCCACAGATGACACAGATTGCACAGATATCGCTCTGGCCCATCTGTGTTAATCTGCGTTATCTGTGGACAGTTTTCTTTTCTTTTTCTCCACAGATTTCACCGATTACACA
>MEOR01000034.1:2076-7594 GCA_001769295.1 Bacteroidetes bacterium GWF2_49_14
CCACAGATTTCACCGATTACACAGATGTCGCTCTGGCCATCTGTGTTAATCTGCGTTATCTGTGGACAGTTTTTTATTCAAAGTAATTCAAAGTTTTAAACCCGCCTTTCCTCAGATAAGCGTCTCGTTGAAACAATTTCAGATCCGCAGAGACCATTTCCGTTACTAATGCTTTGAGATCATATTCAGGCTCCCAACCTAGCATTTTCTTTGCCTTCGCAGGATTACCGATTAACAATTCCACTTCGGATGGGCGGAAATACTTCGGATCCACGTGAACGAGTGACCGGTGATCATTGACCAATGACCGGATATTCGGTAGATAAGCCTCACCAACTACCTCACAAAACCTCACTTGATTTATCTCACCGATACTCCCCGTCTCGAGTTCACCCTTTCCTTCAAAATAAATACTGATTCCGATCTCAGCGAAAGCCAGTCGTACGAACTCCCTGATCTTGGTGGTTACTCCCGTTGCAATCACAAAGTCATCCGGCTGGTCCTGTTGAAGCATTAGCCACATTGCTCTGACGTAATCCTTTGCATGTCCCCAGTCACGCTCCGAGTCAAGGTTACCGAGATACAGGGTGTCCTGCAGTCCCAGTGCGATGCGGGCAACGGCGCGGGTGACTTTTCGGGTGAGGAAGGTTTCGCCGCGGATAGGGGATTCGTGGTTGAACAGGATGCCGTTTGACGCATGCATCCCGTAAGCCTCGCGGTAGTTCTTCACGATCCAGAAGCCATACAGCTTGGCCACCCCATAGGGCGACCGCGGATAGAACGGCGTGGTCTCGCTCTGCGGAACCTCCTGAACGAGTCCGTATAATTCCGATGTGGATGCCTGGTAAATGCGGGTCTTGTGAGTCAGGCCCAGCAGCCGCACCGCCTCCAGGATACGCAAAGTGCCCATCCCGTCCGCATCCGCCGTATATTCCGGGGATTCAAAGGAGACCTTAACGTGCGACATGGCCCCCAGGTTATAGATCTCATCGGGCTGAACCTCCTGGATAATCCGGGTGAGGTTCATCGAATCCGTCAGGTCGCCGTAATGCAGCACAAAACGCTTGTTCTCCACATGCGGATCCTCATAAATATGATCGATCCGCTCCGTATTGAACATCGACGCACGTCGTTTAATTCCGTGCACCGTATATCCCTTCTTCAACAGAAACTCACTCAGATAAGCGCCATCCTGGCCGGTAACACCGGTGATAAGAGCTGTTTTATTCATGTCGGTGGAAAATATTTTTTTAAATATCGGCAAGTTTTCCCGTAACAAAAAGGGAGAGCCTTTCAGCTCTCCCTTTTCATATACTGCGGATCTGGTTTACAAGATCATTATCTTCCTGACCTCACGCTGTTCTCCGGTGCTAAGGAAAACGAAATAGAGACCTTTGGCGATTCCTCTCAGATCAACATCTTTTGTGGTTTCCCCCTTAATGGAGATCCCGTCCCATTCATAGATGGTTGTACCCATGCTATTGATGATCTGCAACCGGCTTCTCTGTCCGGATTCGGTTGCGAAGGAAATGGTGAACTGCCCGTCACTGGGAACCGGATAGATCTCAAAACGTGAAAGTGCCTGGTTATTAATCCCCAGTCCGATATAATGCTGGGTGTTTGATGGCTGTGAAGTACAATTTTCCGAAGAAACCTGTACCCAATATTCCCCGCTTTCAACCGGTGAATAGGTTTGGCCCGTAGCACCACTGATGGCTCCCTCTGCCCGGTACCACTGGTTTCCGGTTTCTGAAGAACTGATGAGGGTCCGGCCTTCGAGGCTGATAACCGGGGTTTCCGGTACGGGGAACAATCTGATTTCGAGCGGGGGTGATGATTCTCCCCTGGCACATAGATTCATGGGGTAAACAGAAACCGATCCGCTGACAGGAACCGTCGGATAGTCCACCATAATGGACCAGGATCCTCTGCCCGAGGTGATCACGGCTCCCTCAGGAACCGACCAGACGTAGGTGTCAGCACCGGGAACGCGGTCGACCCGGTATACAACCTGATAAACAGGCCCGCAGCTGGTGGTTAGCCCGGTTACCGGTCCGGCGTTACCGGGTATCGGCTTTAACAGTATACCCGCCATCGTAGCGGAAACTGGTGAGCATCCTGAAGGATTGGTATAGGATACGCTGATCCAGTAATCTCCCTCTAAAAACCACATGACCTCTACCTCACTTGTACCCTGACCGGACAATATGGTTCCGGCTGATCCGGGAACCGCCCAAACGTAATTGCTCATGCCGGCTTCCGTGGTATATATGTGTTTAACACCAAGGAGGCAGGTTGAATTATTCCCATCAATGGTAGGTTGAGGTTGCGCATTGACCGTAACACTCTTTGTTCCTGCTGCCGGCGGCACACAACCGGCCGGAGTTGTATAGGTCACGCTGAGCAAATGCACACCAGGGGTTAACCAAACCACCTTGACTTCTGACATTGAGTTACCGGTCACAAAGACTCCTCCGGTTGATGCCGTCCATTGATAGTTTGTCATACCCGGATCAGTTCTGTAAATCCCTGGGCTTCCCAGCTGGCAAGCCTGGTCTGGACCCGTCAGGTTGGGTACGGATAACGGATAGATGGTCAATGTGTTACCCAGATAAGTGATCGTGTAATTTGCAGAGGCTAAGCCTGATGGTTCAATGGTGTAGACCCCGGCAGCGGTAGCCGTTTTAGCAGTCCCATTAAAGGATAAAGCTCCTTTGAGCACGCTTGGCGTTTCTCCATTCACAAAACCAGAGTAAGTTACGGTATATCCTCCCGTAAAAATCCCCCCGTCAAAACACTTACTTTTCATATCAGCACTAACAGTCAGTGGGACAGGTGTGACCGTGATAATTATCGATGCACATCCCGTACTGAATACCCCGCTGTTGAAGTTTCTTGCATAATAAGTGGTTGTGGTGCCCGGACTCACTGTTATCGGGTTACCTGTGCCAACCGGCGTTCCGCCGCAACTGCCGCTATACCAGTAAACCGTGCCAACTTGACCGACGGCAGTTAATTGAGTGGATGAACCATACGGAAGCGGATTTACGGTTGCCGTAATGGAGGTCGGATCGGTAGGAGCCGTGGTGGTGGTAAAAGAAAGCTCTGTACCATAGGTTGTTGCCGATGAATTAGTTGCATAAGCCCTTATATAATAAGTTGTTCCGGCCGCTAAACCGGTCAGGTTGGAAACAAACGCACCCGCACCCGCGCCGTCAACTGTCTTACTGTTGGCAGTGGTGGGCCCGGTCGCGGTATTCCAACAAACGCCACGGGCCGTAACGGCCGAAGTGCCGATACTCGTAACATTTCCGCCAGAAACAGCAGTCGCATTTCCAATGGAAGAAACGGCAGTGGTTGTAACAACAGGCTGGCCCGGCAGGATGGTACTCCCTGGGCCATCATCAATCAGCAAAATAGGGTTGACACCCTGGTCGCCGGTATTGAAACTGGCAAATCCAAGGGTATACGTGCCAGCCGCGCCTGCAGTAAAGGTTAATGAATGCCAGCCCGTGCTGCCGTAACTTCCCGTCAGGATTGCTTCGGCATTTCCATGAGCGTTGGCAGTCACGGCCATTAAGCGGATCACCGAAAAGGAGGGCCCCGTTAAAGTGGCGATAACACCATCATTATAGGGGGAATAATCCTGTGAAATATAGTTCCAGTAAATCGTAAAAGTCTGGTCTGAGGTTAGAGTTATACTCTGTGATAGGGTTCCAAAATTGGTAGCCGTATTAAACAGTCCCGAGTTGAACGCTACCAGGGCACCCGAAGCTAGACCCAGATTGGTTTCTGCTGTGGCTTTCAGCAAGCCGGGTGTGGGCTGAATACTTGCCATGTATCCGCCCGCAGGATTTACAGTCCAGCCCAGGACCGTCATGCCAGCTGAAACAGTGGCAACTGAAGAGCCCGTCCAGCCCGATAAATTGCCGGCTTCAAAATTACCATTAGTAATCTGTGCCTGAGAAAGTTGCATGCCGCCCACAAACCCGAACAGGAAAAATGAAAGCAAAAATGGCCTGATTTTTAGGATAATACTTTTCATTTGGTATCTCCTTTCAGGATCGCTTGTGAAACATTCCACCGCTTACCGGCTTTTTCCAGATCTACATTAATCGTCAGCATCTTGAACTGCTTTAGGGCAGAGTTGCAGTCATAGAAATAATTGATGACCGCGGTCGTTGAGTCCGGCCCGCTGTTCAGACTCCGGAACATAAAATATTCCTGAACCGGATTTTCGGCCAATTGCGAAATCGTGATGAATTTTACTTCACTTCCGTTTTTAGTTAAAACAATACCTTCGGGGAAGGCAACAGGGTACTGAACGATGTAAATGGGTGATTTTTTGTCATTTACACTCGGTGGGTAGTACTTCTGAAGATCAGGAATATCCATGCATTTCTGCAGGATCGGAGCAATCTCGCCCGGAGATTGAGCCGCTAGTCTAAGGGCAATCCCGATTAGCACCAGAGTAATCAGGGTAAACTTCTTTGTCATAAACAAAATGTTAAAGGTTTATAAATGGACTTATATAAACCTTAACAGACTGGATGACGATAAGTTCAACAAAAACCGCCTTGAAAATACTTTCTTACATCTTCTGATCCAGCCCCTTCCCGGTCTCAATATGCTCGAAATTCGGGATAAGCCTCGATAAAACCTTCACGATATCTGCCTTTGTGATCCCCGGTTTCCGCAGCGTCTCCTCGAGCAGTTCGATCACCTGCCGGATCTCCTCAATACTTCTCCGCGGCGCATTCTTGATCACCCCCAGGGAACTAAACGAATCCAGGTCCACATCCTCTCCCGCGGTCCAAAACTCTTCGTAAGCCTTTTCCCCGGAAGTGTCAGAGGTGAAGAAATAGACCGGATAGGGAGAACGGACGACCGATGACGGATGACCGACGCCGGCCCCCTGTCTTCCGTCCGTCGTCCGTCGTCCGTCCTCCGTCTCTTTTTTTCCGTCCGTCGTCCGTCGTCTGTCGTCCTTCATCCCCTTCGCCTCCTCCTCGGAGCCGCAAACTACCGCCTCGTACCCCTGCTCCCTCAGAAACGCAACCGCGATATCGGAGAACGTCATCATCGTCTCTTCATCAAGCTTGGGGAAGAAGATCTCGCCCGATTTGCCGAGGATACAGGCCAGCAGGCAGATCTCGCCCGACTCCTCAGGCGACACAAAAAAGCGTTTAACATCCGATGGGGCCGATAAAGGCTGCTGCTTCATCATCCGGTGCACAAACCCGTCGGGCAAACTCCCCTGCGAAAACGCCACATTTGCAAATCGCGCCGTCGTAATCGGGAACTTCGTCGAATACGCCATGATCACCTCCTCCATGATCTTCTTGCTGGCACCCATGATGTTGACAGGGTTCGCGGCCTTGTCGGTGGAAACGCAGAAGAAATGTTGAATTGGTTGAATAGGTTGAATTGTCCCCGTAGGGGCGTGCTGCGCACGCCCGTGTTGTCCACGCCCGTCTTCCCCCACGCCGCGATTTAACATTGACAGCAGCCTCTCAGC
>MEOR01000034.1:7667-8142 GCA_001769295.1 Bacteroidetes bacterium GWF2_49_14
GCGAAGTTGGCCACGATCTGGAAGGGTCCTTCGTTTTCGAGGATCCGCTCAAAGACGGGCTCGCCGAAATTCACCGGATAGGTTTTGTAGACATCCGGCACCCTGAGGTTATGCGTGCTGCGCAGGTCGCGGGTGAGCTCGGTGAGACCGTTTTCGCTGATGTCCACCACGATAAGCTTCGCCGGCCCATAGCGCAATAATGCCTTTATATACGACGATCCGATCGTTCCGGCTCCGCCGATCACCAGTACCGATTTGCCCTGGATTTCCCGGATGAGGGTATCATGGTTGCGTTTGAGGTCAGCAGCGAACAAGCTCTCTGCCCTATGTGTTATGTGATTGATTATAAATTCGTTGATGTTCAGCATAGTTTTCTGAAATTGTGGAAGGTGGAATGTGATAATGTGATAAAGGTAGCGGTTTTATTTTTTTCTCCACAGATTACACAGATTACACAGATATCGCCCTGTCCCAT
>MEOR01000034.1:8204-13805 GCA_001769295.1 Bacteroidetes bacterium GWF2_49_14
AATTTTCACAAATAGCTCCGTGTAAACCCATACCACAATCCAATTTGTGAACATTTGTGAGAGCTTCTTTGTGACCATTTGTGGAAAAATCTTATTCCATTTGTGGAAAATTCTTATTCCATCTGTGGATGAAATCTAGCTCCGCAGGTCTCCCTCTGGCCATCTGTGTTAATCTGCGTTATCTGTGGACAGTTTTTCTTTTTTTTATCCACAAAGGTTCCCAAATGATACACAAATTTTCACAAATAGCACGGTGGAAACACTTGCCACGGTCCAATTTGTGAGCATTTGTGAGAGCTTCTTTGTGAACATTTGTGGAAAATTCTTATTCCATTTGTGGATAATACAGGAGATTCCGGCCTTTGTAAGAATGACACGCTCTCCTGCGTCACGTCTCACGCATCAAGCATCAGTCTTCCTAAAGCATATAGTGGAATTATATCCACCAATCCGATCCTGCCGAAATTCTCCATCGAAGTCCTGATACCCATTGTGGATTTTTTTAATTCCATAAACCGCCAGAGACTTTGCATGGCGCCCTTGGTTCCTGCTTTGACTTCAACAGGGAGTATGAACACATTTCTGGCAATCACATAGTCCACTTCTGCCTGCGCTCCTTTGCTGAGGAGCAGCCAATAGTAGAGCTCCTGACGTTCAAAAGGGCTGCCGTTCTTTTGGAATTCCAATCCCGCAAACACTTCCGATATGGCCCCCTGATTAACCAAATTACGATCTGAAGAGAGGAAAATTACGTCCATATCAAGGTGTAGCAACCTTTGCAATAACCCGGTATCCATGAAAAGAAATTTCCGGAACTTCGAGTTTATTTCGGCACCCAGTGGCAGACCATTGGCTGCAGTATGAGTTACAGGGATAATAATGCCTGCCATCGATAGCAACTCCAAAGCCTCTTTAACCTTTCCCGATTCCGCCTCGTCCGTTACTCCGGAATATACAAACTTGCTCCCCGACTGACGTGCTACTGACCGCAGTGTCTGTTGCAATAAAACGGGCGAGACCCTCTTTTTATATTTCGCGAAATCATCGAAATACGTCTGCAGAATATCATTTTGTACCTGACGGCACCGCAGATAATCACCCGTTTCAATCCATGTTTTTACCGATTCTGGCATTCCGCCTACCAGAAAGAAGGTGCGCAACAGGTCTGCCAGCTTAGTGTGTAATGGCAATAGAAGGGGCTTATCGACCGATGCACTGTTCTTTTCTTCAACGAGCAAATCCAGACCCTGTGCTTTTAGAAATTCATCAAAAGAGAACGGATAAAGATAAAGGGAGCGAATCCGGCCAACCGCAACCGTGGGTATCTCCTGCAACGCAAACTCAAGAAGGGAGCCGGCAGCAATAACATGCAATTCAGGATATTCTTCGTGGAAAAATCGCAGAGAAGTAATGGCCGGCAAACAAGATTGAATCTCATCGAAGAATAAAAGCGTTTTGCCAGGGATAACCGGAACGCCGGTGATTGCCGACAGCTTTGCGCTGATCTCCTTAGGATTCAACGAAACCCTGAACAGCCCGGCAAGATCAGGCTGGCGTTCAAAGTTAACCTCTAAATAAAACTCAAACGACTCACCTAAATGGCGCACCGCCCAGGACTTTCCCACCTGACGCGCACCTCTCATTAACAAGGGTTTACGCGTAGAGTCATCCTTCCAGTCACTTAAATACCGGTCGATTCTTCTTGCCAGATATTTACTGTCTCCAGATTCCATATCAAAATAAACAGATCACAAATATCACTATTTATCATATTTATACCGTCACAAATATATAAAATATTTGGAATTATCAGATCACAAAGATCAGGGACTGAGTTCCCGATAAACACCTTTTTTATCCACAAATGTTCGCAAATGGCACACAAATTTTCACAAATAGTACGGTGGTAACCCTTACCGCTCTTCAATTTGTGAACATTTGTGGAAAATTCTTATTCCATTTCTGGAAAATCCTGCCTCAACAGAAACCGCCAGGCCTCAATTACCTCAATCTCCCCAACATCCGTTGAGATCACCTCTTCACCATTTCGTGTAACAATAGTAGCGGAGTTGAGATCAAGTTCCTTCATCGCTGCATTCAGCGACTTCACTTCCCGCGCCCGGGTGGCTGGGTTTTCCAGGGATTCAGTAACCTGATAAAGGCTTTTCAGTCCATTGTTGCCAATAATCAGGAAATCAACTTCCTGTCCGTTTCGGGTGCGGTAATAATAGATCTTGTCAGAACCTCTCCGCAGGGCAATAAACACCAGGTTCTCCAGCATATGGCCGGAATTCACCAGAATCCCGGGCGCTATCGACCGGATAAAAGCATGATCTACACCGTATATCTTCTTGGGATTTGCATTCGATTTGCCATACGATGCGTCAAATATCCGGACCGTAAAGAGAAAATACGCATCCTCAAACCAGGCAAGATAATCAGCTACCGAGCTTTTAGGCACCTTGTGCCCGATGGATTTCAGATAATTTGTGAGCCCGTTCAAAGTGTAAAGCGACCCGGCACTCCCAATCAGGCGATGAGCCAGGTCCGCTACGGCCCGCGGATGAGGGATATCGTACCGCTCAATCAGGTCGCGGAAGAGTATGGATGAAAGATATTCCTGATGTATTTTGATGCGGAGAAACGGATCCATCCCCATCACCTCCGGAAACCCTCCCGTTTCCCAATAGGCCTCAAATCCCTTCTGGATCTGATATCTGCTGCCGGTTCCATACGTAGCCCGACTGCTGATCCCCGCAAAATCGAGGTATTCACCAAAAGAAAACGGAAATAACTCCCAGGAAAGAGCCCTGCCCCGCATTTGGGTCGCTATTTCCCTTGATAACATCTGTGCCGATGATCCGGTGAGATATACCTCGCAATTCTCTGTTTCCAGAATCCGGTCCACAAATGCTTCCCAGCCGGGAATCACCTGTACTTCATCGAAAAAACAGTAGATTTTCTCTACCCCCCGCTTCCCGGGATAGAGCCGGAAATAAGCTTCCATAATCGTATCGGCTCCCGCTGTTTTTAACCCCGATAACCGGTCATCAAAGAAATTCAGGTACAGGATGTTCTCCCTGCTAACCCCGCCGGATTGCAATTCCTTACTAATCTGATGCATCAGGGTTGATTTTCCGCACCGGCGGACACCCATAATTACAGTAGCTTTTCGGGGTACTACCCTCACCTTCAGATGCCGGGCGGTGCCTTGAAACCACTCCCGCTCCTGGGCATCCAGAAGAATCTCCTGTATCGTTTGAATCATAAAAAGATCACTTATCGGTAAAATATTTTACTAATTTACTATAATATCAGTAATATTAATAGCCGAATAAAGAAATAATTGATCAGGTTTTTTTTCTTTTTCTCCACAGATGACACAGATTACACAGATGGCCAGAGCGACATCTGTGTTAATCTGCGTCATCTGTGGACAGTTTTTTACATTTCTCCTTGTATACACGGTATACATGATGTATATTTGCAGAAAAATAAGCTATGAATTCAGATACTTCACCGGGGAAGAAAAGGAAAAACATTGACCTGCCAGAGGATACTTTTCGAGCTTTGTCGGTACTTGCTGCTGCCAACGGAAAAAACTTAAAGGTTTTCATTGAATCCCTGTTAAATGATGAAGCCCGGATGCTGACCGAAGAGACTATCTATCTCGAATTCCTGAAGAATCCCGAGAGCCAGGAAATGGTTTCCGCTGAAGAGAAGGCAAGTTTTGAAGAGTGGCTTGCCCTATGAAAGTCGAATATTCGAAACAGTTTGTTAAGGCAGCCTATAAACTTAAGGGCAAGTACAAAACTTCTTTAAAGAAAATCATTGCTGAAATATTAGAGGCCTCAGATCCCACTGAGGTGACAAACTGCATAAAAATGGCCGGACTCCGGCACTCGTACCGTATAAAAATGGGTAACTACCGGCTAATATTTATCCTTAAAATTGTTGATCAGGTTGCATTCTTCGAACTATTGCTTTCACGAGGCGAAGTGTACCGCAAAGGACATGAAATGAACCTTAGAAAAAAAGATAAATCATAGCATCTATCCGCCCTGGCCATCTGTGTTCATCTGCGTTATCTGTGGACAGTTTTTCTTTTTTTTATCCACAAAGGTTCCCAAATGATACACAAATTTTCACAAATAGCACGGTGGAAACACTTGCCACGGTCCAATTTGTGAGCATTTGTGTGCCATTTGTGAACATTTGTGGATACGGTTTTGAACAATTCCGGATAGTCTTGATTCGTCATTCTATCTTTGCGGAAATTTAGCGGCAAAGTGTATTGAAAAAGTCCATCTGCATACTGATCTGTTTGCTTGTCCCTTTTGTGGCCCACGCCCAGGTGAAAACCAGCTTCTTCCAGGATATCGAGATATTCGCCGGAGCCGGCACCTCGCACTATTTCGGGGATATCGGCGGAAAGGACACCGCCTGGCATGCATCCGCCAAGTTCCAGGCCGTATTTGACAACCTCGATATCGACTGGGACCAGAGCCGCCTGATGCTCTCCGCCGGCGCACGCTTTACCCGCTGGAGAAACTTCGCCCTCACTGTCCAGCTCACCCCGGTCTTCCTCAGCGGCAACGACCGCAGCTCAAACTATGAATACCGGAAATTTCAGTTCAGCTCAACCCTGATAGAATTCAGCGCCCTGGGCGAATATTATCTGGCCAACCGGCTCACGGGCGTGGCACCCTATGTGTTCCTCGGAGCCGGCGGACTCTACTCCTTCGGATCGGCTAATTTCGTTGTCGGTAATGACTATCTCGCCAATATCGTCAGCCCCTGGCGGCACTACACCGCCTCGGGCGCCTCCATGCAGTTCGGACTCGGACTCCGGCTGCCCTCCGTCAACCGGATGACCCACTCCTTCGATATCGCGTACCATTTCACCACCACCGACCTACTCGACGGGCTCACCACCAACCGCAAAACCAACGATCTCTTCGTAACCGTGGCCTATAAGATCAACATCGAGTCCTATTCCCTCTGGACCTACGACCACCGCGGACGCGTGAAATAATTCCACTGGTTCTTTTTCTCCACAGATTGCACAGATTACACAGATCTGGTTCTGGCCATCTGTGTTAATCTGCGTTATCTGTGGACAGTTCTTTCTTTTTTTCCACAGATTACACAGATTACACAGATCTGGTTCTGGCCCATCTGTGTTAATCTGCGTTATCTGTGGACAGTTTTTTCTTTTTTTTCCACACATTGCACAGATTACACAGATCTGGTTCTGGCCATCTGTGTGAATCTGCGTTATCTGTGGACAGTTTTTTCTTTTTTTTCTCCACAGATGACACAGATGACACAGATATCGCTCTGGCCCATCTGTGTTAATCTGCGTTATCCGTGGACAGTTTTTTCTTTTTTTTCTCCACAGATGTCACAGATGACACAGATATCGCTCTGGCCCATCTGTGTTAATCTGCGTTATCTGTGGACAGTTTTTTTATCTACTTTGGCTCATTGAACCACTGATTCATGGACATCCTGTTGATATACCCTGCTGATGGACTCCGATTTTTCCAGTCGATGGTACCCCTCGGGATGTTATCTGTGGGAACGGTTGTGAAAGAGGCC
>MEOR01000035.1 GCA_001769295.1 Bacteroidetes bacterium GWF2_49_14
CGCCCGATCATCGTTCGAAAAACAAACACTTACTCCTTGCAGTAAAAAATCTTTATCTAGTGTGAAAGATAACCCGGATCTTTCATCCAGCTTTCTACGAGATTGTTGTCAGTCGACAGATACTGGTCATCCAACATCCAGCCCTCGATATCAGAAGGATAAACAACGTCAAGATATTCAGACTGGAACATCCAGCACTCCAGTGTACCCATCACCTCATTGGCAATCTCGGAAACAACCGGCTCAATAACCATCTTGCCGGCCACCCGGATAACAGGGTAATCAATGGTATGGGCTACCGAAACTGATGGCGTCCAACTCACCCTTTTGGTTGCGATATTACCCTGGGCCTGAACCGTAAGGACAAATCCCATCAAAACTATCGGAACTAATTTTATAAGATATATTTTTTTCATTTTTCTGAATCCTAAATTCATTTACTTTTGTTTTCTACACATAAGACGGCTAAAACAACAATTTGTTACACCGGTTATTGTTAATTAATGTAAAGATTGATCCCTTTTTAGTTAATGATTTGTTAATATTTGTGCGGGTTTCAGCCTTCATTGTTTGTAAATAGATGTAGCTATAACATATTTCGTGCCAAAAAGTTTTTTTCTATAACGATATTCAATCAAATTCAATAGTATGAGAACTGTTAAACTTTGTTATCCGGCCCTGTTTTTCTTTTTTGCCGGCATCGCTCCGGCCTGGACGCAAACCGTCAAGGTGGATTTTCAGGAGTACGATCTGCCCAATGGACTGCATGTCATCCTGCACGAGGATCATTCCACCCCTATCGTGACGGTTTCCGTAATGTACCATGTCGGTGCCAAGAATGAGGACCCATCACGCACGGGCTTTGCGCATTTGTTTGAGCACCTGATGTTCGAAGGAAGTGAGAATATCCCGCGGGGTGAGTATACCCGATTTGTTGAAAAAG
This sequence comes from Bacteroidetes bacterium GWF2_49_14, assembly GCA_001769295.1. Classification (GTDB taxonomy): domain Bacteria; phylum Bacteroidota; class Bacteroidia; order Bacteroidales; family UBA12481; genus UBA12481. The sequence continues at coordinate 944 of MEOR01000035.1, forward strand.
CAGGAGGAACTCTTAATGCAAATACAAGCTGGGACCGGACCTACTATTATGAGGTGCTGCCCAGCCACCAGCTGGCACTCGGACTTTGGCTCGAATCGGAGCGAATGCTGCAGCTCAAAATGGATTCCCTCGGCATCTCCACCCAAAAAGGTGTGGTCATCGAGGAAATCAAGGAGCGGGAAGAGAATCAGCCATACGGAACCATTCTCCGCGAAACCTTTATAAGGGCCTTCACCGTCCATCCCTATAAAACAACCGTCCTCGGCTCACCCGATCATCTCCGGGCTTCTTCAGATGAGGATGTAAAAAGCTTTTACCGGAAGTTTTATGTTCCTGGCAATGCTGTTGTTACACTGGCTGGTGATTTTGACCCAAAAAGTGCAAAAAGTCTGATTAAGAAATACTTCGGAGATATACCATCGGGAAAGTCAACCATCATCCGACCGATCGCGAATGAACCCGTCAAGACCGCGGAAATCCGCGATACGGTTTGGGACAATATCCAGCTTCCGGCAATCATTCAGGCTTACCACGTTCCCGCGATGGGCACACCGGAATACTATGCCGTGAGCCTGCTGAATACCATCCTCTCCGATGGACAGAGCTCCCGGTTTAACAAAACCCTCGTCGATGAAAAGCAACTCGCCCTCCAGGCCATGTCTGTGCCCTTGCCACTGGAGCACCCCGGAATCACCCTGGCCCTCTTGCTCCCGAATATGGGTACCGACCTCTCAACCCTCGAAGCAGCTGCCGATCAGGAGATTGCCCGGCTTCAGCAGGAATTGATTCCCGAGGAAGAATTCCAAAAGCTGAAAAATTCGATCGAGGCCGGTATGATTGGCCGCCTTGCAGGCATCGAGGGACGAGCCGAGCTTCTTGCCACCGCTTATACATATTATAAATCGACCTCCTCGGTAAATACCGAAATTGATAAATACCTGAGCGTTACCCGGGAAGACATCCGTGAAGCCGCCCGGAAGTATTTCCGCAAGGATAACCGTGTAGTCCTTTACTACCTGCCCAAAACCAACTAACCACAATTCGCAACCATCATGAAAAACATACTATATATACTGATAGCCTTCCTGTCCATATCGGCTGCGACTGCCCAAACAGACCGGTCAAAGGCTCCGAAGCCCGCCAAGGCAAAAAAAATCCAGTTGGGCGAGTCGCAGACTTTCAAGCTCAGTAATGGACTCACTGCAATCCTGGTGGAAAACCATGAACTCCCCACCATTTCCTTCAGCATCCAGATCGCGCTCGAACCGGTTGTTGAAGGAAAAGTGGCCGGAACAGCTTCCATGGCCGGACAGCTTTTGCGAACGGGCACTACAACCCGGTCAAAAAGCATGATCGACAAGGAAATCGATTTTATCGGGGCTTCCCTCAATACAAGCCAGGCCGGAATATATGGTTCAGGCTTGAAAAAACATCAGGATAAAATTCTTGAACTGATGGCCGACATTCTGTACAACCCGACTTTCCCAGCCGAAGAGTTTGATAAGTTGAAGAAACAAACCCTGTCAGGATTGGCCATGAGCGCCTCTGATCCCAACTCCATTTCCGGCGTGGTGGCCGAGGTACTAAGGTTTGGAAAAAACCATCCCTATGGTGAACCCGTCACCGAAGAGACCGTAAATGCAATAACCCTGGAGGGAGTCAGGCAATATTATAACTCATGGTTCAAGCCTGATATCGGATACTTCATCATGGTCGGAGACCTCACACTGGCTGAGGGGAAGGCATTGGCCGAAAAGTATTTTTCTTCCTGGAAACCCGGAAAGGTTGAATTCAGTAATTACGCGGATCCGAAACCGATTCCGGTCAATCTGGTTGCATTCGTTGATAAGCCGGGCGCAGTTCAATCCGTGGTGACTATCACGAATACCGTTAAACTTAAACCCGGGGAACCCGATATCCTGCCTGCTTCCCTGATGAACAGCATTCTGGGAGGCGGTGTGTTTTCAGGGCGCCTGATGATGAACCTGCGCGAGGATAAAGCCTATACGTACGGCGCAAGCTCCAGTCTCAGGTCTGATAAGTACATCGGAAGTTTTACGGCAGGGTCTCAGGTGGGAACTGCCGTTACCGACAGCGCTGTCAATGAATTTCTCTATGAAATGAAGAGGCTTCAGAATGAATTGGTTACAGCCGAAGACCTGAGGATGAACAAGGACGTGATGGCAGGTGAATTTGCCCGCGCTCTGGAAAGTCCCTCAACACTGGCAACTTTCGCACTCAACACCATCCGCTATAATCTTCCAAAAGATTATTACGCAACCTATCTCGAGCGCCTGGAGAAGATAACCATTGATGATATTCAGGCCATGGCAAAAAAATACCTCAGGCCTGATAACTGCATCATACTTGTTGTGGGTAACAAGGCAATGGCTGCTGACAAGCTGGCGCGTTTTGCAGGTAGCGGAACCGTAACCTATTTCGATCGTTACGGAAATCCGCTCGAAACCACTTCGGTGGCAATCCCCGGAGGAATGACCGCCCAAACCGTTATCAATAAATACCTGGAAGCTATCGGGGGAAAGGGTAATCTGAAGGGTGTTCAGAATTTTACCATGAAAGCGACCGGTAAGATTGAGGCGATGGGCCGAACGATGGAGATCGGCATCAGCCAGTGGCAGGCAGAAGGCGACAAAATGTGCCAGGAAATGAGGATGGGTGAAATGCTGCTAACCAAACAGACCTTTGACGGAACAGCCGGCTGGATTGAAGGAATGGGCGGTTCTAAGAAAATCCCCGATGCCGAGATCGCTAAAACACGGGAGGGTGCCATTATTTTTCCCGAACTCCACTATTTGAATTCGGGATACGAGGTGAAACTTAACGGCATTGAGCCGGTTGAAGGGAAAAGCTGCTATCGCGTTGAAGTGAAAACTCCGGCCGGAACGGTACAAACGGAGTATTATGAGATTGCCTCAGGCCTTAAGATCCGGGTAAGCACGGTGGATGAAATGCAGGGGCAGACCGCTGAAACGGTTACCGACCTGAATGATTACCGAAAGGTGGACGGAATCAGCTTTCCCTTTGCAATGAAACAGTCGGTAGCCGGACAGGTTATTGATACACGTGTCGACAGTATTGACATCAAAACCCCTGTCGATCCCGCCAGATTTAAAAAATAGACCTTTTGTTATTCAAACTCCTTGAGTATATTTCGGACGATTAAGCTAAACTATTTACGGATGAAAAAGCAATTCCTTCTAATGATGGGACTATTAGCCATGGTTCCTGCCGCTCTGTTTGCCGGCGAGGCCGACCTGCAGATTCCTGACCTTAAAAATACCACCTTCTTTAACGGTGCACTGACGGGCTGGGACCTGCTATTCTATGGGCTGGTGATCGTTCTTATCGGATTATATTTTGGATATATGCAGTTCCGCAGAATCCGGAACCTGCCCTCCCACTCCTCGATGCTGGAGGTATCCGAAACGATTTATCAGACTTGCAAAACTTACTTACTTCAGCAGGGTAAGTTCCTGATAATTCTTTTCGGACTGATCGCTGTGATTATGGCCTATTATTTTCTGGGCCTCAGCGGTATGAAAATACCAAAGGTTCTGATGATCCTGCTCTGGTCGGTTCTGGGTATACTCGGCTCCTACGGCGTTGCCTGGTTCGGAATCCGGATCAATACCCTGGCCAACAGCCGCACCTCCTTCGCGTCCCTCCGCGGAAAACCATTCGAAGTGGTATCGATCCCGCTTCAATCCGGGATGAGCATCGGTCTTCTGCTGATCTGCGTTGAACTGGTCATGATGATCGCCATTCTTCTTTTTGTCCCCGGTGAATCTGCCGGTGCCTGCTTCCTCGGATTTGCCATCGGCGAATCCCTCGGCGCCAGCGCCCTGCGTATCGCCGGCGGTATCTTCACAAAAATCGCCGATATCGGGGCAGACCTGATGAAGATTGTCTTCAAGCTTCCCGAGGATGACCCGAGAAACCCCGGAGTAATTGCAGACTGTACCGGCGACAACGCCGGCGACAGCGTAGGTCCGACAGCTGACGGCTTTGAAACCTATGGTGTTACAGGTGTTGCACTGATTTCTTTCATCGTGCTGGCGGTTTTGAAAATTGATTTTCAGGCTTCCCTGATCGTCTGGATTTTTGCCATGCGCCTCCTCATGGTGGTTACATCCATGCTCTCCTATGGAATCAATCAGGTGTACAACCGAAAAAAATATGGCCGGTCGAAAGAATTCAATTTCGAAAATCCATTGTCATCCCTGATATGGATTACATCAGTTATTTCCGTGATCATGACCTACCTGGCCAGCTGGCTCTTGCTCGGTGACACGCTCGGGGCCGGTCTCTGGTGGAAACTCGCAACCATCATCTCCTGCGGAACGGCAGCAGCCGCAATCATACCGGAACTAACCAAGGCTTTCACAAGCTCAAAGTCACGGCATGTCCGCGAAATCGTCAATGCCTCACGCGAAGGCGGTGCTTCCCTGAATATTCTTTCCGGCCTCGTGGCAGGTAATTTCGCCGCCTTCTGGTCGGGACTCGTAATCATTGGCCTGATGTTCACGGCATTCCGGATCTCATCCCTGGAGCTCGATACTATCATGACCTATCCCAGCATTTTTGCTTTCGGGCTAGTCGCCTTCGGATTTCTGGGCATGGGCCCGGTTACCATCGCGGTCGACAGTTATGGGCCGGTAACCGACAATGCGCAGTCTGTTTTCGAACTCTCAAAGATTGAGTCCATCCCAGGCATTCATGAAGAGGTGAAAAAGGATTTCGGATTTGACCCTGATTTTGAGGGAGGCAAGCATTACCTTGAAGCCAACGACTCTGCCGGTAATACTTTTAAGGCAACAGCAAAACCTGTTTTAATCGGGACAGCCGTAATCGGGGCCACCACGATGATCTTCAGCATTATTCTGATTCTTAAGAAAGTGGGCCTCCTCAGCATCAATCTTACCGATGCCCCGGTCATCCTTGGTTTTATTGCCGGAGGTGCCGTTATTTATTGGTTTACAGGGGCTTCCATTCAGGCTGTTACTACCGGTGCCTACCGGGCGGTTGAGTTCATCAAGAAATCCATTAACCTCGATAAGGAGAAAGCCGATATCAATG